>NZ_JAIUIQ010000021.1:0-121708 GCF_020165735.1 Mesorhizobium sp. B283B1A | reverse complement strand
GTCGCCCTGTTTTTCGACAAGCCACCGGCTTCATTTGCTCGATAGGGCCAAAGGGTGTTGTGTAACGAGCACCCAGGAGGATCGTTTTGATGCTTCTGACAGACAATGGTGCTGCGCTGCGGCTCTCAGATTTCGTCGGCCCTGACGATGCAGTGAAGGCGGCTCTTGAGCTCTACGGCCCGGAGGCGCAGACCGCCAGTGGCCTATTGTGCTTTGGAAACTCACTATGATGGTCGGTCGGCTGATTTCCGATCTGGTCGTCAGTCTTCCGAGATCTAGTCGGCGCTGTTCATTGAGGAGACGCCGGTGGTGAAAAAAACGAAGTCACCGATCGTCTCCGATGTGGATTGTCGCCAGCTTCATCGGCCCGTGCTCTTCCTCCCTATTGCTGTTCTCGTACTTCATTCTGATAGCTTTGAGGTATATTAGCATCGGCGCATCAATAATCGAGCCGACGGCTCCGTGCGCACAGACAGCCCGACGGTTAGGCCCGGTTCCTGTTCGCCCCAACCCACAGGCGCCGGGCCGCATCAATTGCCGGTAACCAGCCCCGAGCAGGTAGAGCAAGGCACAGCGAGCGATCCGCCGCCTATGAGCACCATGCGGCGCCGCCGTTTGCGTCGATTTACCGGCTTCTTTTCGTCAGAAGCGGCATATGCGCTATAGATGCGCCGGCCGTCCTCTCCATAGCGGTCGCTATTTGGATATGCCTTTTTTGGCTTCGGTCTCGGTCGAAGTATTCCCATGGGCCTTGCCCCCTGCACTATCACCGACCTCAGTTTAGCTGGGTCTTATGTGCGGACTCGACCGTTGAATGGAAGCGCCATTCTCTACCCTTCAAAGCCGCTGCCGCTTATCTATCAATCGGGCCGGTTTCGTCTTGTGCTCACTACCCATGTCTAGGAACACCGTGCTTCAGCTTATTGCCGCTGTCATCTTCGTTGTCATTCTTGTCGGCATCCACCAGGGCCTTGGCTGGATTCTCGACCAGATGATAATCCAATTCATCTACGGCGCCGCTTCGGCGTCGATCGTCATCCTGAGCGTGTTCGCCGTCGCCTTCTGGATGGAAGGGTCAATTACTTTCGGTCGAGGAAAGCAAAAGCGCCCGCGCGACACGATCGACCTGTGACTGTTGCAAGCGGGAGCCTTGGCCGGCCTTCATGAGTGCCGCAAGGACGGGACTCTGCTGACCACTTGTGAGTGCAGCGGCCATCTAAGAAATAGCTTTGTCATTTCCAGAAGGTCGATCTGCCAGCCCCAGCCTGCCCAATAATATTCGATCGTGTGAACGGGCCGACGATATTTGAAGCGTTCGGTTCGTCCTCTGGTTGCCAACCGCGAGCAGCCTTTGCGCCATCCGCAATTCTTGAGCGTCCAGGCCGGTGAGCGCCGACAACGGCTTCCAGCCTGCCAGCAGCAAGGCTCCCCTCTAGGCCCCATACCATCAGGCGAAACTGGCTGCCCGGTGAACACGTCGAACACCGTCCAGGTCCCGTCTGGGTGTCGCCTCAGGTCATACCGCCGCTCTATCATGATGGTAATTTAGGGTTCGCTTATGAGCCTCTTCAACCCTCAGGATCGTAAAGAAGCATCCCTTCCTCAATAGCAGCCTCTACGAACGCCCTTCGAGCCACGTGTGGGGGTAATTTGCCATCAAGTGAGGCCAAGCAGGCACCGGCCGCCAGATACCATTTCGGCCCTCTTTTGGTCCACTGAACGAGTTGTTCCCTTGCCGCTTGAACCGTCGCTGATGTTGTGCCGGACATCACCTTCGATGGTGGTCTTTACTGTGACCGGAGGATGAAACCGACCGAGGGGCATCATGCTTCACGAACGTCAAAGGCAACGAACAGCCCCCGCTTCGGAGCCACATCAACTACGATCTCGACCAGATGACAGTCCGACTCCAAGAGATGCGGGTCGCGTTCCCGCACCGTTGCAATGGTCACCTTCACCGAAACCAGGTTGCCCTCTTGAAAACCCCTTAGGACGTCGCAAACCAGTTCCCAAGCGGTGCGCTGCGCAGGCCAACCAGACGCTTCAGCATCCATCCCACCCCCCCATCGAGACAGAAGGCCAACTCAAGCGATTCTCTCGCGCGTTTCTTTAAAAAATCAAGAGCTGGAAGCGTACAAAGACGCCAAGTTGGCTTGCTGCTGACCCGTCAGGCGAATCGCCCGTACGCGAGCCTGCTCTTCAGGTCGTTGGCGTTGAGGAGTATCACCAAGTCAGTCGCGTAGGTGACGTCCAGGCCGACCGCTGGGTGACCTTCGGGCTCCGCTGGTTTGCCGGTGTGTCGGTCGACCACCGACCACCCCTTCGGGTCCCTCTTTAGTTCGTACCTTGGTTCCATGGGACGATACGTTGTGCTTCCGATTAAGCTCGTCAAGCTTGGACCGCTGCTCCTCGGATAGATCCGGGTCTGCAGGGAGTTTCAGCAGTTGGAAGATGTAACGACGCAGGGTCTCAGAAGTAATCCACTTCCGAATGAGACGCGATATAGCCTGCTGTTGCTCGGTAGACAGTTCTTGCATGGTCGGCCTGCACGGTTGCACTGAGCCCAACCATTGGTGGCCTTGATGGTTCCCTGATTGGACTGCCTCAAATCGGCTATTTGAGTTCCAACGATTGCGCGAGTTCGTCACCGCGCAGCCCAGCCTTGTAGCGGGCAATCAGCGCCAGGGCCGCCGCTTCAGCTTCATGGCTTTGGCGCTCTATCCCGCGCAGCAAACAGAGTTGGTCCATCATTTCGTACAGAAAGGTCAGATCTTCAGGTTCAAAGACGCTGTCTTTCGCGAGGCGTGCTATAGTCATGTAATCCCCTGCCCCCGATTTGGCGGATCATTTGAGCGGCCTCGCGTCAATGTCAACTCGGACTAAAGCCCGACCGATGGTGTCGGAATTAGTGCAAATCTCTGCGCGGGTGATCGGAGCCAGGCAAGGCTCAGGCTAGCCAACTACATGGAGGGTTTAGAGACGAGCCGCGAGCGTTAGAAGCTAAGAATGATCGAGTGCGGGTCCCAGAATATGGCGACCTTCTCCGATAGCACCGGCAAAAAGCCCGTCGCTTGCGGGAGACGGGCTTTCTGACTGGCCGAAGGCTAGGAGAGTGTCATACCGCCTTACGGCTGGTTCGCACTTCCGTCCCGGCTGTCCAGGTCAACGGCCGGCGATAAGTAGGCAGAGCTGGCGCAGGTCGCGGTCATAAGTCTCTTGGCTGCCAAGCACGTCTACGCACCGCTTCTTCATGCGAGCCAACTTGCCGCCCGACATATTAGCGACGGCACTGGCTACTTTGGGACCGGTCGGATTGCTCGGGTTGCTTGGGCTGCTTGGACCGTTCCCGACGCCGATGCCGAGAGCCATATTGACGCCGTTGCCAATGCCTACGCCCGCCCCAGCACCAACGCCGCTCGTGCCGCCCACAGTTGTACCCAATCCGGCCGTCACACCGTTCGTTCCGCCTACCCGCGCACCGGCATTAATACCGCTGGAGCCGTCGACCGACGCCCCGAGACCGGCATTGACGCCGCTTGAGCCACAACCGAAGCCCCCGCCCCTGCCCGCAATGTATTGGGGCCACCGATCTTTGCGCCAATTCTAGCCTTCAAAACCTTCGGGCTGCCCACCGTCGCAGCGGCTCGGGCACTGATGCCATTGGTGCCACCAACTGATGTTCCGAGGCCGGCGTTCACGCCGCCTGCCCCTGCAACCGAAACACCAGCACCGGCATTGACGCCGCCCGCGCTACCGACCGAGGCGCCGACGCCAGCGTTCACTCCGCCCGAACCGCCGATGGAAGCACCCACCCCGGCATTCACGCCGCCGCTCCCACCGACCGAGGCTCCGGCTCCGACGCCGATCCCGCCCGCATATGCCGGCATGCACATAACTGCAATCATTGCACCACTCGCCAATGCTTTGGCGGTTCTCGCAAGGATACTGGCCATGACACTCTCCTGTGGTTGTCTTACTAAGTGCAGCAAGCGCAGGGCCCGCTACTCACATTAGTACGCGCTAAGGTGCCACTTCGTTGCCGAATAGACAGGATATTCAGCGACATAGTGTCCTTTGCATATAGGACAACGATAAGATTTTACTTAATTACTTGGGAATGCAGGCCCAGGACGTCGATCACCTCGGAGGACCCCACGCTTCAGGTCTTCGGCATTCAGGATCGCTGCCAAGTCCTCGGCGTAGGGCTGGTCGAGGTGTTCAGCCGGTGACCCCCACTCATCAGCCGGCTGCCCGGTGAACACGTCGAACACCGTCCAGCTCCCATCCGGGTCTCGCCTCAAGTCGTACCTCTGCTGGCTCATGAGGGTAATTTAGGGTTTCCTGATGAGCCTGTTCAATGGCGTCGAGGAGTGAGGCTAACGTTGGCGGCAACTCAGGTTCGACCTCCAACCGGAAGGCCCTCCGAACCTGACGACGGTTGTCCTCGTTTCGGATCAGTTCCTGAAGAGAGCCGGCGACGGTCTTGTGGCCGGCTTTGTCGCGCATTGCCAAGGGAGCCCCCATGAGTCCTGGCGCCTATAACTTATTGTCGGACAAATGGTTCCATTGCGGGTCGGAATTGCGATCCGCTGATATGATAGGTTGAACAACGGGCGCTGGTCTACTCGTGCAGGTCGAAGAGGACGGCTTTCCCAGTCTGCGCAGCGATTTGAACCACCTTTTCACATAGTGGGTTGTCGTGGCCGAGTTCGTCCAGCTCGCCCTTTAGGTCAGGGCGCTTCGTTCGGATGAATGCGATGGCCTTCTTAAGGGAGACGATATCGCCCTGAATAGCCTGGTCTATCGCTTGTTGTATGACGTCGTCGGACTTCAACAGGCGTTCCATCCACGTGACCTCCCTCTCAGTGGCATATTGGGAGAACCTGCTGAAAAACCAAATCACATTATGGGGTCGGAATATTTGGTAAAAATTTCTGCGTCGGTGATCGGATAATTGGCCCGCGCGCCGGCCGCCCGTGGGGGTGCCTCCCGGCCGTCAATGATCCGCGCCCGCTTGGGACGTGATGCGCGCTCTGGGTTCGCTGCTCGCCATTCTCGACCGTGTATTCAGTCCACGCGTCCTGGACGACCCGCTCAGCAATTCGTCGGTGGCTTTCCTTCAGCTGGAAGCCGGGCAAACTATCGGGCTGTGAAATCTGCCACTCCGGAGACCCTCAGGGGAAGCGTCGCGGCTCGCCAAGTCGTGCCGGCTAACAATCCAGACAGGAACCAAAGTGTGCAAACGATGTTTATTGAACGAAGGGCATCTTACTTCCTTGGAGAGTTGAACATGAAAACCACCCTGATTCTGGGCGCGCTGGCGCTCTGCTTGGCCGCGCCTTCCATTGCCTCGGCGGATGCGATCGTTCTCACCACGAACCAGCACCGCCATCACCATCGTGCGGACGCTGTCGTCATCAATGAGGACGGAGCTCGCCTCCATCATCGCCGTCATGGCACCGAGGCGTTTTACGACAATGGCAATCGCCATTATTGGCGCAGACATCATCGTCCCGATACCATCATCATTAAACGTTCGGACGACCGCCCGATGCACCGCCGGCATCGTCACGTCGTGATCGAGAACAACGACTACTAATCCGACTCCGGACCCGGCTCTCAGATCGGAGCCGGGTCACACGGCGCTGCCTCCCGGGGCGCTGACCCTGTCCAGATCGCAGCCAAAGCTCGCGCTGATCGGAGTTGTGGAACTCGCGAAGTTCGCGGTTGATGGTGCCCCCCCTCAAAGCCTGCACGCTGCATCTGCCCGCCCAGGGTCGCAACGATCTGCTTCCAGCAATTCGTGGCAGCGGCGCCCCGCTTTGCCGAATGCCGCAGCAGTTGCCGGGGTCCCTAGACTGATCTCTCCAGTCCTCGCGTGACGAGGTTGAAGCCGCGCCGGTTCTCCGCTGCCTTCGCCACGTAAGTCGACATAACAGCGGACATCTCCCGCAAACAGGCCAGGTTTCACCTGTTAGCTAGACGAATGGCGGCACGCAAGCCGAGCGTCGCGTGGCCACTGCCGACCGTGTGTTCCCAGAAGTGCGGCAGTTCCGTTGCCGGTCCTTGGCAGCGTCATCGAGTTGGCGCCGGCGAAGCCGTTTCAGCAGTTCACGTGATCCCGCAATCACCTGTAGGATGTGATCCACATCCGGGCGAAATGCGTGGGCTCCGACCATTGAATTGTGCTGTGACTGGAAAGCGGCTTCGATAACCGCCCGAGCGACTCTTCGCCATGATGATCGGATAGCTCGGGCTCGGCGCACCGTTCCAGATCGGGAAAGCATTCCCCATGCGCTCGACTATCGCCGGGATGGGCAAATTCGAAACGCCGCACCATGTCCGGGATTGTCGTTTCGACGAAAACGAGCCCACACATGAGATCACCAGCCTGCCGTTGCGGAAGACCAAAATGGGAACGCGTCGGGAACGAGTCAAGCGGTGCCGATCTTTGTCAAGGCGTGCCGCCTTCGCGGTGATCCATGGCTTCGGCGATGACGTCGAACACGCTGGGCACTTCGTCAGTGATTTCCGTGGTGGCGATGCCGGCCTCATCGGCCGCTTTCATCGCGCTATCCGCAAGGTCGCTGATCGCAACCGGATCGTCAGTCATTGCGTCGGCAGGTTTTCTGCCATCCACGGTCGAGGAATTAATGCCGCGCGTGCTGATCGAGCACATAAGCCAAAGCTAAGGGCTAGGTTCCGGAGTCAGGACGGTCGACTGCTGTTTCGTCCACCTCTGCTTCCATGCTGGCGCTCATCGGCTTGGGCTCGCTGCCCAGTGGCACGCCGTCGAAGCCATGCAGCCAGGCTTCGGCGTGCTCGGTCCAATAGCTTGGCACGGCGCGTTCCTTGCCATCCTTGTGCGCCTGCTGACCGTACATCCAGGCGTACGTGACGCGCTCCTGATCCTTCTTAGCCAATGCCATCGTCGTCCTTCCAGAAATCGCGCAGCATCGCTTGGTGCAACGTCTCTTCGTCTTTTAAGGAAGCGCACCTTGCCTGAAAGGCCCGCCTTCAGCCACTCGGCTTTTTGCTTTTTGAGGCCCTTCGGCGGCGGCGCACCGACCTTGCCCTGGACGCGATTCCAGAGCGCCTGGCCTTGAAGGTGACAAAAGCGCCGCCCGTGTAGCGGCCCTTGTCGGCCATCAGCACATCCGAAGCTATCGTATGCAATTCAAACGGTAGGGTTCCTGTCCTGCAAAGTACCGCGTCTTGATGCCACGGGCGATCGACCTGTTTCGACCATATGTCCTTTCCATCGGGGATCTCGCCTACGGCATCTCAAGCCGGAAACCCTCCACACGATCCGGGTTGCGAGGGCATCCTGGCCGCCGCAAGTGCGATCCGAGCTGCCAACAAAACCTCAATCTCTAGCGCTTCCTAAGGAAAACTCTAGCAACCTCTAGCAGGCGGCTGCTTGGAAAACGCAACGATGATCGCCTCGAGCGATACATTCAATGCGCTGGAAAAGGCCCTGTCCTTCTGCCAAATCGCCACGTAGTGATACAGCGCGGATGGTTCCACAGGCTTTATTCCCAAGTGAAACGCCGCATATTCGCGCGCAATGATCTCATTGGTGATCGAAATGCCTAGGCCAGCCGAAACGTATCCGGCTTCGTGACCGTTGCAATCGAATTCCACCAGGATGTCCGGCTCAACGCCGGCGAAGCGTAAGGCGTTGAAGTTCATTTGATGGGCAGCGAACTGCGGGTCGATATCGACGATCGTTTCGCCTGCCAGGTCGTGAGCCTCGATACAGGTCCGTTTTGAAAACCGGTGGTCGGGGTGAAAGATGCATACGTTTCGTGCCGACCCAAGCGGCGCCCACTCAAACAGACTTGGATCCAAGGGCAACCGCGAGATTCCGAGTTCGGCACGCCCTGCCTGGCTTATCCCGAGTGCTGCCGCCGCTCGCTTTGTCGAACCAGCCCGCAATACTTCTCGGAAGACCTTCAGTTGACGGAGCTTGAGACCTATCCGTGCATCATCAAGAATATGATCCTGCCAAGGGCGCCGAAGAGAAGGGCGAATGCGGCGAGAGCTTGAATAAAGAAGCCGGGGTACCGCCTCAGCGGCGCGGACAGGTAACCGATGAAATAGGCGATTCTTCCGGCCATCCAAAGCAGTCCCAGTGCAGCCGCCCGTTGCGCGCTCCAGTAGACCGCGAAAAGCCACATCGACGGCAGAAAGATCGGCAGCTATTCGATTGAGTTTGAATGCGCGCGGATTGTCCGCTCAAGCAACGGATCGCCATTCATCGTCGGGGCGAGAATCCCCTTCTTCTTGTGGGTTCTGGCGACTGTCAGCGCCATGCCAAAGGTCATCAGGCTGCAAAGCAACGTCACAATAGCCACCGAGAAATACCGTTCCATGCCTACCTCCTTTCATTGCGGAACGGGTAGGCAAAGCAAAGGTTGTCGCCAGTGGCAAGCTTGCCCTCTGTCATTCCTGACAAACAACGCTCAGGCGGCTTCACCCAGCTCCTCCACGGCCGACTCAGGACCGACTGGCTGAAGGCCACGCAATACAATTCCATAATAGCCGCTGACAGCCGGTCAGTTCGTACGGGTAGCTCCCGCCTTATCAGCTATCCGCTCTAGCAGCTTGCGAGATTCCTCGATTGTGTGCCGCGTCTCTTCACTTGCCAAAATAGCGTCGGTTATGTGGCCCAAAGTCCGCTGAATGCGCCATCGGGCGACGTTCAGGAATAGCTGCAGTTGGGCCTCATCCATCGCGTACCTCACGTGACAGTTCGAACGTGACCTTGACGACGAACAGCTGACTCGCTTGGTCTCGGACACGGAAGGCAACTTCCCTGAAGCCGTGCGACTTCTGATCCTTGACTATTTCGAGAAGGGCTCTAGTCGCTTCGTTCTCAACGGATTCCAAGGTGGGAAGGTCGACACCTTCGGTGTCGGGGTGAATTTCGCCGTCATCGGCTAAGTCGAAGAAAAAACGGGGCATTCCCTTCTAAGTTCGGATCGCGAAAAAAGTTCTCTGTACGATTTTTACGGAGCGAAGCGTTGCGGCGGCGACGCCGCCTATAAGGCGGTCGATCATGTGCATTGGTCGTGAATGGCATGCGCTTTTTTGTCCTTTGTTGAACCTCGTGTTCAAGAACCCCGTTCCAGCGGTGGCAGCGCCTAGCGCTGCTGGTCAAGGAAAGGCAACCCTTGGCCGGGCTCGCATCACCCCCAAGCGATGCGAGCCTCTAGACGCCAATCGGGTATGCGCCCGCGCGTTCGCTCGTGCTAGCGACACCAAGATGTTCCGGCCGGAACAGTCCATCCTGGAACGAGATCAGGGAGAAAGCGCCGAAAACAGAAGCCGGTAGCTGAGAAATTCTGCCCATAATTGTAGGCCCGGCAAGCTGCTTTCTTGACCGCTACCTCTCATTTGAGGAGCATGAATCACGCGGCCTCTCGAATGTCTACGCACTTGGCGCTAACCTGCTCTCGCGACAGGTCAGGCCGCCTAGCCCAGTTCCTCTCAGCGTCGAGCAGTTCGCTCTCCGCGGTCATGCCATTCATAAAAAGCCGGAGGACGTGTGCAGCTATGCGCTCTCCGTCCTGCGAAGCAAGCGCTACGCCACGCTCATTGCAGACTGTCTCACACACGTGGGCAAGCTTCACGATATCGCTCGGCCCCAAAAATCGACCCGGATACAACATTCGGTCCTCTCTCGGAAGCTACTGTGAGCTGTCCATTACGCGGCGTCACCCGCAGGCACAATCACCTATGATAGTCACGCACCTCGAGTCTGCCTAAAATAAAGAGTGGACACGGCACGTTTGCGCTCGGTCCCCATTCCCGGATGCATAGGTACTGAACCGGAATATCTACTGGCAGCCGGAACTGACCCGCGCCGACAACAGGGACCTGTCGGTATCTGCCGTCAGACGACTCTCCCTTGCGACAAACGACGCTTGAGGTCTTCTGAATTCAGGAGGGCTGCCAAATCCTCGGCGTACCCCTGATCAAGGTATTCTGCCGCTGCCCCCCATGCATCCGCTGGCTGCCGCGGTAAACACGTCGAACACCGTCCAGCTCCCGTCAGGGTCTTGCCTTAAGCCGTACCTCAGTTGCATCATCAGATAATTTAGGAGGCCGGAATGTTTGGCGCAAATCTCGGAGCGAGGGCTCGTGCGTTGCGGGCACGGGCATGTAGTCACCCACGAGCCGTCAGGCCTGCTTGTTGATTGAGAAGGCAACCCCATTGATGATCTGGGGCATGGCGAACGGCTTGGTTATCATGAGGCTATTTGGCACCCCAAGTGAGGGCCAGTCCTCGCACCATCGGCACTCATGTAGATGACCGGCAAAGTGGGGTTGACGGATCGCATGTGACGCGCAACTTCCCAGCCGGTGGGACCGTCCCCAATTCGCACATCGGTCACCATGGCCACGACACGCTCCGAGTCACGATCAAAGGCCGCGATGGCATCATGGCCTGTATAAACCGCGATGACCTCGAACCCTGCCTCAACGAGGGATTGCTCGAGGTGGTGGCCTTGCCCAGAAGCTCTTGGAAGAAACCGGCATCACTGAGGCGCAGCCGCTCGAGTTGATCTCGCTTTTAGGAGCGAGTTGGTCGTCCCTGATACGAGAGGCAAAAACCATCAATGATGATCGGAGGTCGTCGCCCGCGTCGCCCTCGCGGATGTAATGCCGACCACGGGCTGTCCTCTCTTCGGCTGGGCAGCGGGGGAACATTAGTGCCCACTGTAAGTTGGGCACCAACCCCAATCAGGTTCTTGATGACAAAGATCGCCTCCTCGAACATTTTGATCCGTAAGCTCCAGACGATCTCTGACCTCGGACCATCAGACATTGCGATCTTGGGAAACGTCGCAATCCAGGAGAAGGAATATCAGGCCACTGCAGACATTCTGCGCGAGGGCGACCATCCGACGGTTTCGTTTGTTGTTCTGGACGGCTTGATAGGGTCGACAAAAATGACAGGCGACGGCAAGCGCCAGATCACCTCCTTTTTTGTTCCCGGCGACATTCCCGACCTTCATGGACTGCACCTCTCGGTCATGGATTGCACCTTTACGCCTCTGATGGCCTCTCGGGTGGGCTTCATGAGGCATGACGCTCTTCGCGCTATTTGCGACCAGCATCCTTCGATAACGACCGTCCTTTGGCGCTCGACAGTAGTTGACGCGGCGATCTATCGAGAGTGGGTCACCAACGTCGGAAGACGCGACGGCTATGCTCGCATGGCTCACATTTTGTGCGAACTCATTGTCCGCCTCCGCGCCGTCGGCCGCATCGAAGATCATGTGGCCCGCCTTCCGATAACGCAGGCGGCGCTTGGCGATGCGCTTGGCCTTTCCACCGTGCACGTCAACCGAATCCTTCAGGATCTTAGACGCGACGGTCTGATATCCACCGTGGGCTCGCGTTTTCATGCAACCGACTGGGCTGGGCTCGTTCGCGCCGGGGATTTTGATGGCACCTATCTGCACCAAAGGGCCGCTGAAGCGTTGTGGCAGTAGAGGTGTTCCATGGCGAGATATTTCTTTGACAGCAGTGTCCGCGACGAGATCATGAAAGATGATGAGGGGATCGAATGTGATGGGTTGGAGGGAGCATGCCGAGCGGGCATGGAGGGGCTCAGAGATTTGGCACGAGAATTCCTCAAGGACCTCGATGGCCAGCAATTAGCGATCTATGTCAGGGACGAGACTGGTGAAAGGCTGCTGAGCTTGAGCATCACCCTTCAGAAGAAGCTGAGCGGGCTTTGAGCTACCCGGTTTTCCTTCTAGGTCGTGCGAGCGCGTGAAGACGCCATAGGCAGGGGCCTGCCGACAGGCACCGGGTCCTAGCCTGCCACAAAAATCCGACGCACTTTCTTCGTAACTTTTGACGTGCGCTTCATCGGCGAAGGGACCGTTGGTTCCCGTGCCAGACGCGCTTCTTTCAACCGCGCGGTTTTGGCAACGCGTTCGGCCCTTTCTTTTTCTACGATAAGTGTCGCAGCCGCTGTAGCTCGCTCGTTACGGCCGTCATCGCTCGACCACGGCATCTCAGTGTTTCCCCTTAAGTTTCATCGCCCGCCGTGCCATTTTGTATCTGAGCCGCGCTCTGGCTTCTTCTATTTGATCCTTAAGCGTGGTTTCAGTCGCCTTGACCGGCTTCTTGCTTGAAAGATTATTGTCGTTGACAGCTGGATTGATGGGCATCTCGGTTCTCCAATGCGAGCCCGAACTTCGAGACGCTGGAAGAGTTCCCTCTTCGCACTCAGGAATCCTGCGCATCGTATGGAGTGATGGAACGTCTATGCTGGGCAGTGGTCGACCTCGCGGCGGCGAACAGCACACTCCATTGGTCGGGACTAGTAGCGGCCAACAGGGCGCAAACTGGGAACCGACAAGTCACACTAGTAATAGTTCGCTAGCGCACTGGCCGCCCATCCCTACGGCTGGGTAGCGCCTGAGTTCACCGGGTGCGAGCAGATCAAAGCTGGCTTGGTTGACTGGATTGGCCGGAACCGGCCGGTCCGCTATCGGGACGAGCTCGGCGGTACTGCGAACGCCGTGAACCTGAGACTGACTGCGACCTGGGTCGTCGAGACGAGGTGAATTGTCGACTGAACTACTCGCGCGCCTAAGGCACGCAAATTCTTTATGGCCTAACTACCCACAAAAGAGCTCGCTACCGGGTGGCAGCGGGCAAGGTCTAGAATACGACGGACGGGAACGGGCGCTCTCTTGAAGAGCTTAGCTCCTACGCTAAATTAGCGCGGGCTGGGGTATTCGAGATGGCAACGTTTGTTGCTGACGTATTTGCTGGTATCTGGGCGACAGGCGTCCTTGTGGCGATCTGGTACCTGAGGACGCGGCCACCACCCCCACCCATCGCTGAAAATGATGAGGATCGCGAGTTGCGGGAATGGCTGGATGGCCAGCTTTAGTGGGAGAGGCTGTCGTAGAAGGCGATGAGGCGTTTGCCGCATCGTTCTTCTCGCTCTCCGGTTCTTCAGCTCGGCGATGCCGGCGCCCTGTTGGTGCGGTTCCGGGTTTTGAACTTTTCGTTCGTCATGGCCTAGCCCAATCCGAGTGAATGGTTCCATTGCGGGTCGGAATTGCGATCCGCTTGATAAATAGGTTTAAACAACGGGCGCTGGTCTAATCGTGCAGGTCGAAGAGGACGGCTTTCCCAGTCTGCGCAGCGATTGGACCACCTTTTCACATAGTGGGTTGTCATGGCCGAGTTCGTCCAGCTCGCCCTTGAGGTCAGGGCGCTTCGTTCGGATAAATGCGACGACCTCCCTAAGGGAGACGATTTCGCCCTGAATAGCCTGGTCTATGGCGTGTTGTATGACGTCGTCGGATTTCAACAGGCGTTCCATCCCCGTGAGTCGGGTATGCGCCCGCCCGTTCGCTCGTGCTGGCGACACCAGATGTTCCGTTCGGAACGGTCCATCCTTGAACGAGATCAGGGAGAAAGCGCCGAAAACAGAAGCCGGTCGCTGCGAAATCCTGCCCACAATTATAGGCCCGGCAAACCGCTTTCCGCCACCTTCATTTGAGGAACATCAATCATGCGGCCTCTCTGATGTCTGCGGAGTCGGCAGGAACCTGCTGTCGCGACAGGTCAGGCCGCCTAGCCCAGTTCCTCTGAGCGTTTAGTAGTTCATACTCCCCAGTCAGGCCATTCATAAACAGCTTGAGGACGTGCGCCGTCCTGCGAAGCAAGCGCTCGTCTCGTGGACGGCGGCGCAGCGGCTGAAACGCTGCGGCGAGATGAGTACCGGGGCAGTATCAGCATGATCAGCGATGGCCAATCTCGATCCGTTGATCGGCCGGATCTCTCCACGGACTGCCTCGCTGGGGGCCCAAGCACGGACATGATGCGTTGGTGACCCTCGGAAGGGGCCATGTTCGGGAAGTCCGACCGGCCCGATCCGTGAGAACGAAGCCGAATGGCTGACCTCCCAGCCAAAGACCGGTTTCAAGCCGTTCACGTTCGTCGCCTCGGATGGCGGGGAGTGTGGGCTCCCCATTTGCGAGATTTTACGCAACCAACTTGGTTTGCCAGCATTAATCTGGAAAGCACCGGATGTTCCCCATGCTGCATTACAGTGTGCCTCGGGAGTTCGAGATTGGCGACGAGGTCGCGTTGACCTCTACCGTCATCACGGTTCTCCCTAGCGGACGCGCCAGGGTCAGCATTCCGTCCTACGACCATCCTTATCCGGTGGATGCACCACCTAAAGCCCGAGCTGGGGATAAACTTGTTCTTGTTGGAGACATCATCCGCATCGATCGCGAAGCCAGTAAGCTGACGGTGCGGATTGATTGCGGCGGGGTGATAACCATCGACAAGGCGGCCATCGCTAGGCTAAGAAAGCACCGTCAGCATTCGCGGCCTGACGCTCACTAGGAAGCCGGCTCATGCGATCGCTGGGACGGGCGCATGCCTACCTGCCTTCGCTTCGAACGCTTCGCCGCGCCGGGTTGCCGCGAACGCCCGCAACGTTCCCGGTGCAGTATAAGGGAGCGAACGTTCCGCAGGCTGGGCGGCGGGGGCGTGCTTTTCACTTTTGCAGGCGATCATCGGCTTCCAGCCCGACGCTCCAAATGGCAAGCTGTACATCGATCCCAGGCTGCCGGACTGGATGCCTGAATTCACCTTAAAAGACGTGCGGCTTGGGAAAGAGCGGCTCGAACTCCATTTCTAGCGCTCCGGCGCCGAGAGCTGTTGGGAAGTTCGAAGCGGCGATCCGTCCTTGGTGGAGGCGCGCAGTTGCGGCGCTACCGGTGCCCTCCTTGCGCTAGGCTGCCGGTCGCGGTGCGCGTTCGGCGTTCTGGTTAGGTGTCGCCTTACTGCACAAGTCGCAACTTATAGCCAGGCCAGATCGAAGCCCGCCCAGACAGTTTTGCCCCCGTCCGGGGCGGGCTGTTGAATCTGAATGGAGGCAGCTCCGACCTTGGCTACGGGGATTCAACCAAGGCAGATTCCGAACTTCACGCGTCCGAATGTTCCAAATGTCGGTTGGGGACCAGGCTAACCGGTTGGCGCAAGATGAGGCGATGACGGACGCCAGCCAGTGGCTGGCCGCCCCGGTCAACAGACCTCAAAGACCACGCTCGAGACCGCCGGATGATCACGGTGACGAGCATCGTCCCGGTGTTCGGCTATGCATGGATGAAGAGACCTTCCGCACCGTCACAAGAGGTCTGCGTTGCTGATCTTTGGCCCTGTCATCCACGGCGGTGCTGTAGGCACATCCTCGATGACGCCGATCTTGCGGGCCCAAGTCGTAAAAGCCTTGTGCGCAGCCTCGACAGGCTTGCGGCCATCGTAAGCCGAGTAGCACGCCTCACAGGCCGCCGCGTGAAGGAGACCACGTTTTTCGACAGGCCATTCTTCCAGAAACTCAATAGCATCCATCACGCAGTCGATTTTTTGGATGTAGCCATTCTCCCCTACGAAGACTGGCTGCTTGAAAGCATCACTTTCCATAGTGACCTCCCTTCAACAACTGGACCTGGTGATCGTTTCCGCAGATGCACTGCTCGGACTCGAACCTCTAAATGCCGGCTGGACATCACAGAAGAGATTGGAAGCACCTCTTTTACATTCAAGACCAGCTCGCCAGGCAAACGCCAGCAGCATCTCGAAGCCGATGGCAGGCACTCCGGCTGCGACTGCTAAGAGCGAACGGCCAGCGGCACCAGGCCCTCGTGCCGTTCACCGAGATAGCAGACGACCCGGTCGCCGACGCGCTGGAAATTGAGATCGACCTTCGCCTCCCCAACGGCTAAATGCCGGATGACGATGTTGTCGATGCCGATCGGCAACCGTGGGCGTTCGACGTTGATCTCGCGCTTCCAACCATCGATGCGGATCCCAAGACAGGCCTGCAACATCATGAAGGCCGAACCGGCAGACCACGCCTGCGGCAGACAGGCAACCGGATAAGCAATCGGCGCGTCGCCGATCGCGCGCGTAAAGCCGCAGAACAGCTCCGGAAGCCGCATGTTGAACTGGACCGCCGCCTCGAACATGCTGCTCAAAAGCTTCACGACGCTGGTGCGCTGCTGATAGCGGGCTAGTCCTGCGGCACAGATTGCGGTGTCATGCGGCCAGATCGAGCCGTTATGATAGGACATCGGATTGAACGGGAGCTCGTCGTCGGCCAAGGTGCGAACGCCCCAACCGCTGTGGAGATGCGCCGACAGCAACTGCTCGGCAATTGATTGCGCCCGTTCCGCCGATGGCAGCCCGACATAAAGCAGATGCGCCGCGTTGGAGGCGCGCACCGCGCATTGCTTGCCTTCCCCATCGATTGCTAAGGCGTAGAAGTTTCGCTCCGGCATCCAGAACCGGGTCTCCACTGCGCTGCGGATTTTTTCCGCCATGGCGCTCCAGTGCGCTGCCTTGGCCGCATCGCCGCGTTTGGCTGCCAATGCAGCCATGCCTTGATAGGCTGCGAAGACATAGCCTTGCACCTCCACCAGTGCGATCGGCCCCTTCGGTATCGTACCATCGGCATGGAAGATCGCGTCGGCGCTGTCCTTCCAGCCTTGGTTGAAAAGCCCGGTATCCGCCGCCCTGCTGTAGGTCACGAAGCCGTCCTCGTTGCGAGCTCCCACCTCCTCCATCCACCCGATTGCCGCACATAGCGAATCCCACATGCGGTCGACGAATCCCTGATCTCCGGTGCGATCAGCGTAGGAACAACCCAGGTAGACATAGAGCGGAGTGGTGTCGACGCCACCATAGTAGCGGCCGAACGGCAGTTCGCGCAGGACAGCCATTTCCCCCTTGCGCGTCTCGTGCATGATCTTGCCGGGTTCGGCATCGTCAAATATCGAAGTCTCTGTCGACTGATAGCGGGCAAGGAACGCCAGGACTCCGCGAGCGAGCGCGGGGTTCAGCCACAACATCTGCAAGGCGGAAATGACGCCGTCGCGGCCAAAAGCGGTCGAAAACCAGGGAATGCCGGCATACGGATATGGCCCGGTCTCCAGATCGGTGGTCAGCAGGGCAATGTCGGCCCGTGTTCGCGTGAGCCAGTCGTTGAACACGCGGCCCGAGCTGAAGATAGTGGCGCCCTGCCGACGCTTTGAGCGCATGGCAAAGCGAGCTCGCGCCG
Organism: Mesorhizobium sp. B283B1A; assembly: GCF_020165735.1. NCBI lineage: Bacteria > Pseudomonadati > Pseudomonadota > Alphaproteobacteria > Hyphomicrobiales > Phyllobacteriaceae > Mesorhizobium > Mesorhizobium sp. B283B1A. Next base: position 104,595 of record NZ_JAIUIQ010000021.1, on the reverse strand, counting down.
CCGCCGCGCGGAAGCGATCGCTGGATGGCACTTCTTCGTTTTGACCGACCTCCAGGTACAATGCTCTTCTGGCGCGCCTTTCCACCCGAATGAGGAACTCGGCGTGATTGGGGTGCACCTGATCAGGCCTCATCGAAAACGCGATAACAGATTGGCGCGAAACATTGTCGAGGCCTTCGTACCGGAACGTGACGCTCGTCTCACCGACCAGCGCGTCATGGGCGCGACCACGGCGGCTTCGAGTGGTGCCGCGCACCTCGAACATGTCACGAAAATCGGCGTCAAAGTCGAAACGAACCGGCAGCAGGACCTCGCGTCGGGAGTAGTTCGAGAACGCGATTCGCTCGAACATGCGGTCTTGCCAGATAAACCTGGTTCGCTCGATGTGCACGACGCCCGGCAGCGCCTCACTACCGTCGGATCCGATTGTGGACAGATTTGTGAGATTGGCTGTGAATAGGATGTTGTCCTGCGACAGCGAGGCGCCGAGCAGCGAGGGCATGTGGTCGCCGACGAACAGCCGGAAGCGCGACAGCACACGCGTATCGTCGCGGAAAAGCCCGTCGCCAGTGCCGCGTATGTCGCCATAACTGTCCGCAACCACGAAACAGTCCTCGTGCTTCAGCGCAAATTGTCTATGCGGCTCGCGCGGGGCCGATTCATCGAGTGCGGGAAGAGCAACGGCTGGATCAAGCTTACGCTCTTCGACTTCGATGCTCATCTCAACCCTCCTGTTCAGACGGCCGATGCTGGCGCTCATTCATATAGCCGCGCCCGGCCGTACCCTATCAATAGTGTTTCGCATCAATCCCGCGATGCGCGCTTACGGAGAGCGTCCTTCGAATCCTTGGCGGATTTTCGGCGAAGTTCCGCTGTTGAAGGTCGACTGAGGCCGGCGGGAATCTGGCGGCTCAGACAGCCAACACTCCCGAAACAGGGCTGGTTACCGCATTTGCTTGTGCCGCGAAGCCATTTCGCGAGCCCAGTGAGAATCGTTGGTCGCGCGCCAGCGAGTGGTAGATTGCCAAATAATCGCTGCACATGCGCTCCACCGTGAATCGCTTTTCAAAAGCTTTCCGCACTCGGGCGCGATCGAGACCGCCTATCCGCCGTAGAGCCTCTACGGCCTCGTCAACGCTTTCCACGATCAGTCCGGACACACCGTCATCGATGACCTCTGGAACAGCGCCGCGGTTGAAGGCTATCACCGGGGTGCCGCAGGCCATCGCCTCGATCGTTACGAGGCCGAATGGTTCCGGCCAGTCTATAGGAAACAGCAGCGCCGTCGCGTTGCCGAGAAATTCCGCCTTCTGGCGCTCATCGATCTCGCCAATGAACTCGACCTTCGAATTTCGAAGCAACTGGGGCTCGACCTTTTTACTCCAAAATGATTGGTCCACCGCGTCGATTTTGGCCGCGATCTTCAGCGGCATTCCGGCGCGCGCAGCGATTTCCATCGCGACTTCAGGCCCTTTTTCCGGCGAGATGCGGCCAAGGAACGCCAGATAGCCTGAGGCCTTGGGCTGGAAGGGGAGAATGGCGAGCGGCAAACCATGGTAGACGGTTCCGAGCCAATTGACCGGCGGCATCGGCCGCCGCTGGTCATTGGAAATCGAGACCAGCGGAATGTCGTCGAACATCGCGTAAAGCTGCGCCAGGTCCGGAAGGTCGAGCCGACCATGAAGGGTGGTAACCGTTCGCCGCGCGAACTCACGGATAATCGGAAAGTGCAGGACATCAACGTGAAAATGCAGAACGTCGAATTCATCCGCCCGTCGGCGGACGCGTTCCAGCATCATGACATGGTACGGGATGTGATTATGAGCGTTCGGGTTCAGGCGCAGTGCAGTATCGCAACACGCCACAAGTTCGGCCGAAGTGCTTGAATCGCCGCTGGCGAACAACGTCACATCGTGGCCCTGTCGAACCAGCTCTTCGGTCAAATAGGAAACGATACGCTCGGTCCCGCCATAAAGCTTGGGCGGTACTGACTCCATCAGAGGTGCGATCTGGGCTATCTTCATCTGCACATAGTCGCTCAAGAGTTTGAGACGGCCACGAAAAGCGATTGTCCCTGCCGTTCGATGCGGAACAGGATCGGCTTGTTCTGCTGCCGGGATTTCGCCCACTCCTGTCGGACATCCGAGGGGTGGGTAACATTCTGGTTGTTCGCCGAGACGATCACATCGCCGGGCTTGAGACCGCTTTCAGCCGCAAGACTGTTCGGCGCGACCTCCTGGACAAACACGCCGGTGGTACCCGGCTGGAGACCGAGCTGCTGGCGCGCTTCATCCGGAATTGGGCTGAGCGATAGCCCGAGACCTTGATCCGCCGCTTCCGGATTCGGAACAGCACCGGTCTGCACCTCCTCGTCCTTGCGTTGACCGACGGTCAACTCCACCTCCTGCTGGGAGCCGCCGCGGTTCCTTGTCAGCGTCGCTTTCGACCCTGGCTTTTCGTTCGCCGCAGCCAGCGTCAAGTCATGGACACCCTGGATGTCCTTGCCGTTGAACCGAGTGATTACGTCGCCTGACAGTAGGCCGGCCTTCTCCGCTGGACTGCCGGGCTCGACCGAGGCGACCAGCGCTCCCTTGGTGCCAGACATTCCAAGCGCCTCGGCAATCGACGGAGTCACCTCCTGGAGACGCACACCGATGAAACCGCGCTCGATCCGACCGGTGCGGATCAGTTGATCGGCGACGCTCCGCGCGGTTCGCGACGGCACGGCGAAACCGATGCCTATGCTGCCGCCCGACGGCGACACGATGACGGTGTTGACGCCGATCACTTCGCCGCGTGCGTTAAACAGGGGACCGCCGGAATTGCCTCTGTTGATCGAGGCGTCTGTCTGGAGGAAATCGTCATAAGGGCCGGCCTGGATGTCGCGCGAGCGGGCCGAAAGAACACCGACGGTAACGGTTCCCCCGAGCCCGAAGGGACTGCCGATCGCGATCGTCCAGGCACCCGGCTGCATTGCGTCGGAATCACCCCAGACCGCGATGGTCATGTTGGGCCGTGGATCGACCTTCAGCACCGCGATATCGGTTGCTGGATCGCGGCCCACCAGTCGCGCGGGCGAAGTCTCCTTGTCGGAGAAGACGACGTGGATTTCGGTGGAGTCGGCCACGACATGATTGTTGGTGACGATATAGCCCTCGGGACTGATGACGAAGCCGGAGCCAAGCGCTTCCCGCACCTGCGGCTGGACAGGCCCGCGGCCGTCGAAGGGATTCAGAAAATCATCGAGCGTCGTTTGGTCCTGGATGATCTGCCTGGTCGTGATGGCGACCACCGCCGGCAGTTTCTGACGCACGATGGCGCTGAAGTCGTTTGGGATTTCCTGTGCTGAAACCGGAGCAAAGCCGCCAGCCGAGAGCGTCAAAACTCCTGCGAGGAGGCCAATGCACAGCCGCTTCCTGGAAATGTGAGACATGAATGGCTCTCCTGCCCGACTGCCTTGGCGCTGCTGCGCGCCTTGTTCAGACGCCAGAACTGACATTCACGCCGATTGTTTCACCGGTTCAAAAAATGTTGATGTTGGGCTGAACCGTGAGATGCGGCCTTGTTGGCGCCATTGAAATTTGGTCGAAACTCTCCAAAATTTCAGCCGGTGGAAATCACGAGAGCCACCAAGATGACGTCAACAGAGGAGCCTATTGAAAGCGGAGGGACCACCGATGGAAAGAGCCATTTCGACGAGTTTTGCCCCAGTCTGGCCCGAAGCCCCTGATGTTTTTCTTGACCGCTTGCTGCATCCGGCACGGCACTTCAAGCGGCCTCAGGACGTGCTGGACGACATGACGCTCGAGGCCCAGGAGAAGCGTGCAATCCTCTCGTCATGGGCATCGGATGCCTGTGCAGTGGAATCGATGCCGGCACTGCGCATGCCGCCCGGGGTCACCGAACCGGTCAGCTTCGATGCCATCATGGACGCGTTGCGCCAATTGGATCAATGCGAGAAGCTTCCCGCCGCCGGTCGCAGTCACGATGTCGACATCGCGGCCGCCGGTTTCACAGCGCTGGTCGATCGACTTTAACCCAAGCGCCAGCCCTTCCGGAATCCAAGGGGGCCTTTCTGCTGGCGAATTTCGCCAGCAGAACCACCCATTGCGTTCTTACCGCCGCATTCCCCTATACGTCCGGATCTTGCCTGAAAATTTTCCTAAGCGCCTCTTGAACGCGCAAACCGCCATTCTAAATCGACAATCGCCGGCCGCCTGATGGGGCCGGCGCTAAGTCAGGAGGCGTCAAGGCTCTCTTGGCGTCCTTTTGTATCCATGTTGCTCAAAGGAGGATGTGGCTATGAAGACAAACCTCGATTTTACCCCCTTGTTCCGATCCAGCGTCGGCTTCGATCGCATTTTCGATCTGCTCGAAAATGCGAGCCGTGTCACCGCGATAGACAATTGGCCGCCCTACGACATCGCCAAGACCGGTGAGGACGACTATCGCATCACAATGGCGGTAGCCGGTTTTTCGCAGGATCAACTGACCATCACTCATCAACCGAACTTGCTGCTCGTGAGCGGCTCGCAATCGGGTGAGGACGAGGGCCAGTATCTTTATCGCGGTCTTCCCGGGCGCGCCTTCGAGCGGCAGTTCGAAGTGGCAGACCATGTGAAGGTCGTCGGCGCCAGCCTGGAAAACGGGTTGCTGAACATCGATCTCAAGCGCGAGCTTCCCGAAGAGATGAAACCGCGCCGGATCGCCATCGCCGGCAGCACGGCCCAGGCGAAGCCACGGCAGATCGAAGCCGAGAAGAACGCCGCCTGAAGTCAGAGTGAACCAGAAGCGACAGGCACCGGCGCTCGTCCGGTGCCGCGCTCTTGAACATGGAGGTGAATGAAGATGAACATGCGTGACCTTATCCCGTGGGGCCGCAACAACAACCAGGCCCCCAACATCTATGGCGGTGGCGATCCCTTTGTTTCGCTTCACCGCGAGGTAAACAGGCTCTTTGACGATATGTTGAAGAGCTTCGAGACGCGTTTGCCCTCTATGGGGCAGCTCTCGTCTTTCGACAACGGCTGGCCGAAGTTGGAGATTTCGGAGTCGGATAATGAGCTTCGCGTCACCGCCGAGGTTCCCGGTATGGAAGAGAAGGACATCGAAGTCCTGCTCGACGAGGACGTGCTGACCCTGCGTGGCGAAAAGCGGTCGGAGACCGAAGAGAAGGGCTACTCCGAGCGCTTCTACGGTCGCTTCGAGCGGCGCATACCTCTCGGCTACGAGGTCGAGGACGACAAGGTCAAGGCGTCCTTTGCCAATGGCGTCCTGACCTTGACCCTGCCGAAGAACCCAGACGCGCAATCGAAGGTGAAGCGCATCCCGATCACCCACTGACGCATGGAGCAAGTCGGGGGCGGCAGGCAGCCGCCTCCGACGCATCCTTCGCAAAATGGGAGGATGGAATGATGCAGAAGCAAGAAGAAAGAGAAGTCACACAAGCCGCAGAAAATCTCGCACCGGCAAACGACAATCGCAAGCGCGCGCTGTCATTCGGCAGATCCGAGTTCCCGCGTGATGCGGTCGCGCGGATCTACAAGCCTTCCCGTTCAGTCACGACCTCGGGCCGTGCGCGGCCGAAAGGCTGGCGTCTGGTGTTCGAGCGGCGTATGGCGCCGGTCATCGAACCGCTGATGGGCTACACCGGAAGTGGTGACACGCTGACTCAGGTGGAGCTCGATTTTCCGACGGTTCAGGCGGCCATCGACTATGCCGAACGTCAGGGCCTCGCTTATTCGGTTCAGGTAAATCCCGCGGCGGAAAAATCCGCGGAATCCTCCAGTGCCGAAAAGCGGCTGCAGGCCGGCGGGGACCTTGTCTGGAACCGCCTGCAACTGGCGTTGCTCACGAGCAGCTACGGTGCCGTTTCACAGGCCTCGCATTATGGACCGGCATTGGCCGATCCTGAGGCGCTTTATGCATCGCCGATGGACCTCGTTGTCGATCCTCTTCTGACAGTCGACGAGAAACGCGCCATCCTGCGCAACTGGGCGTGGAACGAGCATCTTGTGGATCTCGCGACGGCCGAGGGGATGCCTGAAAACGCGCGTCCGACACGGCTCGACGAAGTGGAATCGGCACTGCTCGCACTGGAGCAGCTTACGACAGCGAAACTGGCCGTTTCCGTTCCTGAACAGAAGCAGAAGGCAGCGTGAGGTGGCATCATGGATCCGATGATCGTGCTCGATTGTGAAAATACCGTGCCGAACCGTTTCGCGCTGGTCGTTGCGGCGGCAGGGGGGGCCTGTGCGCTCAGCCGGAGCGCCGAGCCTCGCCTGACCAGCGACGTGACAGTGCCCGTCGAACTCGCGCGATCGACGATGCCGTCTATGATCCTGAAGAAGCTGTCCGCATCGAAAGAAAGCCAGCTCAGAAGGGCGCTACGGGGGCTCGGTCGGATCAAGCGGTCGCTCTTCATGACTACTCAAGCAGAGGAAGCTCTGATTCGCCTGGTCCCAAGCCCCCTATAACGCGAGGCACATCCGTGGCAGAATTTTGGCATGGCACGTCTCCGCCCGCTGCTGGCATTTTTTGCGCTCTATGCTACGATGTATGCAGCATTCGGGACAGCGTCCCCGTTCTGGCCACGGTATTTTGGGGCACGTGGCCTGACACCTGAAGAGCTGGGCGTTCTGTTTGGGTTAGGCAACGCCGCCCGGCTGATTGCCGGACCGCTCGCCAATCGAATTGCAGACATTTTCGGCGCTCTCCGTGTCACCCTGGCGGTCTGCATCGGGATCGCGGTGGCGGCGACGCTTGGGCTGGCTGCCGTGCAAGGTGTCTTTCTTCTGCTGATCGTTTATTTGACCCAGTCAGCCGGGCTGGCACCGATCACAACCCTGGCCGACGCACTTGCGGCGGGCGCGTCGGTGCGCGAGCCTGGTTTTGAGTATGGTTGGGTGCGGGGTGCTGCATCAGCGGCCTTCGTTGCTGGCACCCTCGCGGCTGGCCAGGTGCTCGGAATCTTCGGGCTGGATGCCATTATATGGATGTACGCGGCGCTGCTCGCCGCAGCGCTGGCTGCCGCCGCGCTGGTGCCGGAAGTATACACTGGAGCCGAGCGGGCTGCGGACCCGGTCGGGCAAAACGTAATCGGCGGGCTGCGTGAGCTCCTCGATCTCCCGACCTTCCGGCGCATCGTGGTGATTGCGGCGCTGATCTATGGCAGCCATGCGATGCATGACACGTTCTCGGTCATCCGCTGGACTGCGGCCGGGGTTGGCACGGCAGCGAGCAGCATACTTTGGTCGGAAGCCGTCGCAGCGGAGGTGGTAGTGTTCGTTTTGGTCGGGCCGATCCTGCTGCGCCGGCTTGGCGTGGCCGGGGCCGCCGCTCTGGCGGCGGTCGCCGGCATCCTGCGCTGGGTCGTGGAAGCGGAAACCGCATCGGTCTGGATACTTGCGCTCGTGCAGCCGCTTCACGGCATTACGTTCGCACTTCTGCATCTTGCCTGTATGCGTGTTATCGCCAGCAGCGTACCCACACATCTTGCCGCCACGGCGCAGGCCCTTTACGCGATTGGCCCGGGGATCGCCACTGCGGGCCTTGTCTGGCTATCAGCTCAGCTTTATGGAGCCTATGGTCCGCCCGGGTTCCTTATGATGGCAGGACTGTGTGTGCTGTCCCTTCCGCTAATGATTGGACTGCGCGAAAGGCCCCCATCACGTGATTGAGACAGGCACACCTGCCTTGTCCCGCCGCATCAGCATAACCAGGTGGCCCGGCACTTCCGCACGCGCCTGAATGCCGCTGAAGATCGCGGCCAAGATCGACGCGGTTAAGTTGCTTTTGGGGTGACCGCAGGTGCCTCAGCATTCAATCGTGGAGTTGATGGGCGAGATCAATGAGCGGCAGAAGGCGGAGTTCTTGGGCAGTGCGACCTAGGTTAGAGGCCGAACGGTTCCGGCCAGTTGATGGGAACAGCAGCGGCGTCGGTGAAGCCTTCAGACCCGGTGCCGTTCCGGAAGTCATCGATGATGTTGTGTTCGGACCCATCGTAGCCAGCGTGGACGAAGCTGTGGAGGCTCTACGGCGGATAGCTCGTCTCGATCGCGCACGGGTCCGGGAAACTTTTGAAAAGCGGTTCTTGGTCGGGCGCATGTGTCGCGATTGTATGGCGATCTATCGCTCGCCCGCAGGCAACAAGTGATTTGCAAATTTGTAGATCGGAGAAAATTTCGGGGGAACAATGGTTCCTTATTGTCGTTCATTCGACCCCGGACGCATTTATGGCTGACCACTCGGTCGCTCGTCCGCCGCTCGATCTTGGCAAGGCGGACTGTCGTTGGACGATGAAAATGTAGGAAACTATGATACGCTCTGTTATAGTCGCCGCCGCACTGGTAGGCTTGCTGGGTGCTCCCGCAATTGCTGCGACGCACTATTGGGTCGCCAAGGACACGAGCACCAAGACATGCACGGTGGTCTCTATGAAGCCCGACGGAGTTAAGATGACGGCTGTCGGCGAGAAAACCTACTCGAGCTATTCCAGTGCAGACAAAGCTCTGAGGGCATCGGCCGCGTGCAAGAGCTGACAAGCATATGTGACCTGGCCTTTTTGCCGCGCCGTAATTGTCGCTGATGCCGCGCTTTCCGGCTTTCGGCTGGGTTCCATATCGAGGCTATTTGTCTCGCCCATGGTCTATGGCCGCTAAGTCGTTAGCTGTCGAGGGAGGCGCAATCTACGGCTGGCGTCGTCAGCGGTATGTCTGCCTATAAGCCGGCATGAAGACCACAGCGACTTACGATTCGGAGGCAGGCACTTTCACGATCGAGAAAGACAAATGGCGAGGGACCTTCTCGATTGCCGACTTGCCGAAATGGCTGCACTTCTACCGCCAGCAGCAGGAGCGATACCCCGCTCACGCGCATTCCTATGGGTCAGACGTGGAGGCGCTTGAGGGGCTCGCCGTCATACTAGCCTGTGGCCAGTAACCAGCTATCCACCATGGCTGCATCCTAATTGAAGGCGACACAATCGCGCTTACTGTGGTTATGGGTCTAGTTGGGGACGCGCCCCCGCCTAGATACTGGCGCCCAACGCTTCAAGTTCAGGAACCAAAATCCAAGTACGCGTCGGCCGCCAGATTTACCATCTCGGCACCTAGCCTACCCTCGGTCGCGCTTTCGCATCCTGGGTTCTTGCTGCGAATCTTGGCGAAGGGCTGTAGAGAATTCGTAATTCGCGGCTTCGCCGGTCCTGGCGAGCCACTTCAAGTTGTAACCACGTGCACCGCACGCCGGCGTTTCCCCCTCTGGTTTCCCCCTCACGCTCGCTTCGGCCTGAGCGCGCACGGCTCCATGCTCGAATCGAAAATTGAATAGGCTAATTAGCGCTTCCTAAACCGCTGTCAGGCTATACTCCGCTTGATCGATGGTGGGATACAGATGAACGCGTTCAGGCGAGCGGCCGGATTTGTTGTGATCCTGTTGACCGGCGCAGTGATGCTGGTGGCGCTATGCATCGACAGCCAGCGTGACTACGCGCTGGCCAGACAACGCTATGTCGAAAACTCCCAGGCGGCGGCGAGCGCGACAGCCAAAACGGTGGAAGACGCCTTGCGGGCCGTCTACGAGAATGTGCGCACGCTGAGCTACCTGCCAAGCGTCCGCAGCCTCGACCGGCATGGCACGAATCTTGGCGATGAGGGCCGCGCGACGATCCAGCAGATCTACAATAACCTCGCCAACAACGTCTCGATTTCCGAGGTCTACTTCCTACCGCTCGATTTCGACCCGGAGCGCTTCGATGCCGCGACCGGCAAACATGAAGAGCCGATCCTCCAGTTCGACCAGTTGATCGTGAATGCCAAAGCCAGATCGGATGCCGCCGGCGACGCCAAGCACGCCAAGCTGGATGAGGATGCGCTGACCCGCCCTCCGGAAGAGGTCGAGACCTATGAATACCATGAACTGGCCAAGCAGCTTGCCTGGCTGAAGGCGAACTATCCGAATTCCAGTGCCATCGATGGGCTGAATGTGCCGATCATCGGAACCAAGGAGCTCATCACCTGCGACAACACCGATTTCATCCACACCGGCAATGACGCAGACCGCTCCGGATTCATTCTTTCGGTCCCGGTGTTCGGTGCGGATGGTAGCCTGCGCGGCTCCGTCTCGGCTATCATGCTCACCTCGGCGCTACGCAAACTGTTGCCGAGCAGCGACTACGTCATCGTCAATTCAGGCTACGGCTTTGAATCCGATCAGCACAAGATGTCGAAGGCCCTAGCGGCCGATTCCCGCGCCTTCACGGCGGCCGACCCGAACCTGATCTATTCCGAGGTCATCCCGCTCTCGCTCAACGATCCCAGAAGCGCATGGCGTCTTTGGGCTGGTTTTCCCAACAGCCGGTTCGACAGCAACATGGACGCCCGCTCCGTGCGGGAATTCGAGTTGGCAGGCTACGCGGCGGTCGCGGTGGTCACGCTGCTGGCACTGGCCTGCTGGTATGCGGTAGGGCGGGCGATGATGATGCAGGCCGATGCCGCCGAGACCCTGGAACTGCGGGTCGAGGAACGCACCGCCGAGATCCAGCACCTCGCCACGCATGACATTCTCACCGGCCTGCCCAACCGGGGCCTCCTGGCTGACACCATGGACGAGGCGCTGAGAAGCCTCAGGGATGGCGAGAAGCTGGCGGTCCATTGCGTCGACCTCGACCGATTCAAGCCAGTCAATGACACGCTTGGCCATCCGGTCGGCGATGAGCTTCTCGGGGCGGTGTCGAAGCGGTTGAAGCAGCATGCCGGCGAAACCGCCATGGTGGCGAGAATTGGCGGCGACGAATTCGTCATCCTTCAGCTCCTGCTCGACGGCGACGACGAGGCCGGGGCGCTGGCAAGCCGTGTCATTCATGCCCTGTCCGACGAATTCTCCATCCAGGGGTACAAGATCAACATCGGCGGCAGCATCGGCATCGCCGTCTTCCCCGACGACGGGCAAAATTCGGAAACCCTTATCCGCAATGCCGACCTTGCTCTATACAAGGCCAAGATGGAGGGTCGTGGCACCTGCAGGTCATTCGAGCCGGGAATGGATGCAAGGCTGCAGGAGCGGCGCCTGCTGGAATCCGAACTGGCGCTGGGCGTGAAAAGAGACCAATTCGTGTTGCATTATCAACCGCTGCACGACGCGAAGACCTCGACCCTCACGGGCTTCGAAGCGTTGGTGCGATGGAACCATCCGCGCCTCGGCCTGCTGCCGCCGTCGGAGTTCGTCCAACTGGCCGAGGAGACGGGCGTCATCGACACGCTTGGCGAGTGGATCATGCGGCAAGCTTGCGCCGATGCCGCGAAATGGCCCCTGCCCGTCAAGGTCGCGGTCAATCTCTCGCCGGCCCAGTTCAAGCAGCAAGAGCTATCGCTTCAGGTTGCCTCCGCACTCGCCGCTTCCGGCCTGCTGGCGTCGCGCCTTGAGCTGGAGATCACCGAGTCGGTACTGCTGGCGAACAATGAAAATACGGTGGCGACGCTGCACAGCCTGCGCGACATCGGCATCAGCATCGCCATGGACGATTTCGGCACCGGCTATTCCTCGCTGAGCTATCTCAGATCGTTCCCGTTCGACCGTATCAAGATCGACCGCAGCTTCGTTAGCCTGATGTGCGAGAGCAGCGAAAGCCGGGCGATCGTCAAGGCCGTCGCCGAACTCGGCGCAACGCTCGGCATGACCACGACCGCGGAAGGCGTCGAGACCCAGGACCAGTACAGGTTGGTCAGGGAGAATGGTTGCACCGATGTCCAAGGATGGCTGTTTGGGCGGCCCATGCCGGCATCCGAGATTCACGCCCTTTTTGAAATTCCCAACAGTTTAATAGCTTAAGATCCAACCCGCCTTGCAGAAAGCAGGTTTTGTTCGCATCAGGAAGGATTTTCGACCAGATACGCCCAGAAGCGGAGGGCAACGAGTTTCGCGACATCCTCCCTGGCCCAGAGGCGCAACCCAGAAAGTTCGAAAAGCTTTCAAGCACCCCAGTCAATCACGAATTGTAGAACTGTTGAATGACCGCTTGGACGTGAGCAGACTGGCGGCTCTTGGGCGATCTGGACCGGACAGCTGCCATTCCGCCAAGCAGGTAGCCGGTACGACCGTTTTCGCCCGGAGCCGGTCATGTTGTCACGTCCTTGTAGATCCAGATTGCGGGGAGCGAGATATTGCCTTCTGACACGATGTATAGGCGAAAGCGCTAGCGTCAACGTCCGCGGTTCCAGTATATGCGAAGCAGGCAGGCAGCAAACGCAGCAGCTATCACTCAGCTGGCCGCACGCAGACGCCGAGAGCGAACCAATACCTTCAGGCGGTCGGAATCCAATGCCTGCCCAAAGGCATAACCCTGCAGTATATCGCAGCCCAACCCCTTGAGCACGCGTGCGTGCTCCATCGTCTCGACGCCTTCCGCTATAACCTCGATACCCAAGGACTTGCCAATTTCGATGATCGACGAGACAACCTGCCTTCGTTGCGGCGATTCGACAATTGGGATGACCAGCTGCCGATCTATCTTCAGTCGGCGAGGCTGTAGCTTGAGCAGGCTGACTATGGAGGCATAGCCGGTGCCAAAATCATCTATCTCTATATCAATGCCCAGTTGCTTGATCTGGTCGACATTCCAAGTCACCAAATCGTCGTTTTCATCAAGGAAAATGGATTCAACAAGCTCGAACGAAACTGTTCCCTTCTTGATATTTAGTTCTCTCAAGCTCTTTATGAGTTCTTCGTCCTGAAGCCGCCGTGCCGAAACGTTGACCGATACGCGCGGTATATGAAGACCCGCAGCAGACCAGCCTTGGAAATCTGAAAGCGCTTGGTTCAGTATGGTTCGATCGATCGTCGACACGACATTTAGTTCTTCTGCAATCTTTAGAAAGACATCCGGCGCTAAAATACCCTCCTTTGGGTGTCTCCATCGCGCAAGCGCCTCGACTCCGACAATTTCGAGCGTTTTTGCGCTAAATTGGGGCTGGTAGAAGGCTATGAACTCGTTACGCTCGAGGCCGCCAAGCAGCTCATCGGCAATCCGCTTTGTGTCGACGATTTCGCTTTGCATCGCCTCAGTGAAGAATTCGTGTCGATTGCGCCCACGACTTTTTGCTCGGTAAAGCGCGATGTCGGCGTTCATCAGCAGGTGCTTGGCTTCGGCGTCTTTTCGGTTGTCGACTGCAATTCCCACGCTGACACCAAAACGGCATCGGTGACCGCGGTAGTAGACGGGTTCGCCCATCTGACTGATGATGCGGTCAGCCAGCAGCGCTAGTTGCTTGATATCGTCATTCACCGTGCACAGGACGACGAATTCGTCTCCTCCGATCCGAGCGACGAATCCTCCATTCTCGACCTTGGATCGGAGGACGGCAGATGCGTGTACCAACATCGCGTCACCCGCGGCATGGCCAAGAGTATCGTTGATGTGCTTGAACCGGTCCAAGTCGATGTGAAGCAGGGCCGCATAGCACCCATCACGCTTTGCATTTGCTGTGTACTCCTCCAATATCTGGTCGAGGTAACGACGGTTGGGCAGACCGGTCAGCGAATCGTGAAGCGCAATATGCTCTATGCGCGCCTTGGCTGCCCCGAGTTCCGCATTTTTCGACTCGGACAGCTGTTTTGCGCGAACCAGATCGGTATTCAGCAAAACGTCGGCTGTTACATCCCATTCCGCACCAATCATTTTGGCCGTCTCGTTTGGAGCCTGGTATATCGTCGCCTTGGCTCGGACATGACGAATCTCGCCATCCGAACGAATAATCCGGTACTCCGACGAATATGTTCCGCGGCTGGCCACGGCACGTTCGAAATCTGCGTTGGCGCCGGCTAAATCCTGGGGGTGAATTGCCCCCGCCCAATCCGAGTAGCCGCGAGGTCCTCCATCGCTGGGTTTGCCGTATATTTCGTTGACGCGGTCGTCCCAGGACAGATCATTGGTCGCGAGATCGTGTTCCCAAACGCCAATAGCCGACGCCTCCAGAGCGAGTTCGAGGCGTCTCGACAATCGACGCAGTTCCGCATAATTGCGCTGCCTCTCGCCAATCAGACGACTGGTGACCAAGAATGGGATCACAACCAGCGCCCCGGCCGCGGCCATGATCGCGCGCAAGAACCACGCGTTGCTAGGTGTCGAAGGCCAGCCGCTTTTGGGGATGGCCGCTATTTGCCAGGAACCTGAGGGGAGCAGAACTTCGGCCGTCACTGGATTGCTTTTGCGGACGCCGATATCGCCGAAGAATTGATCTCCACGCGGGCCGAGGGCGTCTTTACCGATGAGCGCGACGTCAATCCCGAGATCATCGTCAAACAGGCCGCTCGCCCTGTAAAGGCGCTGCACGTCGACAACGGCGGAAATGATGCCCCAGAATCTTTCAGTATTGCCCGCGCTCGGCACAAAAACCGGAAAACGGCCGATGAAGCCTTGGCCGCCCTGCTTCAGGTCGACCGGACCGGCTAGAATCAACTTGCGCTCGTCTCGTGCCCGCAGCGCGGCGTTGCGCTGCCGATCGTCCATTCGGTAATCGAGGCCCACCGCTTTCTCGTTGCCCTTCAGAGGGTACATTAAGGAAACGACCAGATCGGGCGCGCCAGCAATATTGTTCAATTGCGAGTCGCCGCCAAACAGGTTGCTCGCGAGCGAGGCGAAGCGTTGCTGTCCCATATAGGGTTCAGTCACGACCGTCGCGACCAGTCCATGCACGAGTTGAAGGTTTCCGTTGATGTTCCCTTCTAGCTTGGCGCGGATCAGATTGACCTTGACCAGAACATCCGCACGAGCGGTTTGGTCCGAAACGATTTTGTTCTGGTGGTCCGCATACGCTGCGCTAATCGCAATAACCAAGATCGCCATTGCGGCCGGGATGTTTGCCGAGGAAAAAACAGCATCCTTTATGCCGCCGAACCTAGCGCCGAAAAGAGCCAATAGGGTGAGACTCCCCTGTGTTGTTCAGATTCTCGGATCTATCCGCCGATAGAACATTAGCTTTCATTAATTAATTTTGAACTTCACAGTTCTGAGAACTTTGCACTGTCCGACCGCTGAGGTCGTTCTGGCACGCCGCCGGAGGCGATTGGACCCAGCCGCCACTCAATGAGGCAACGTGTCGGGAGGGATGATTCCCGGGTCCGGGTGATCGTGCCCAGGGGATGACAGTGCAAAACTGGATTAACAGTGGTCCGCAATCGTTTTGGGAGCAACAAGGTATGGTATCTTGCCAACGCTTCGCTTAGTCGCGCCAATGGAGTAGGCCATTGGGATCTTGGGAGAGTTGTTGGGCAAGCCGTACATATCCTTGCCGGCTCTCACCGCGAATGAAAAGTGCTGCCAAGAAACCGTGTCATGCTCATTCAGAAAATCGAGCGTCAGCCCAGCTGAAATGAGCGCGTTCACCACGTCGCTGATCGGATGAATCCACTCATAATAGCGAGAATGCTTCAAAATGCGGTCGTCGCCAGTATAGGTCCGTTCCTCGTTCCATGTGAGCGGCCGAGCTGTAGGCGTTCGCCAATCGTGCTTAAACTCCAGCGCCGCGGCCTTGCGATCACATTGAAACATCAACGGATGGCCCTCGGCCATATAGAGCCTGCCGCCGGGTCGCAGGAGATCAGCAACAACCCGCGCCCAGCGGAACACGTCGTCCAGCCAGTTTACCGAGCCCCAGGTGACATAAACGACGTCGAAGGTCCGGCCGAGTGCTTCGACTGCCTCGAACAGTGGCGCCTCGACGAAGCGCACCTCAGTGCCTGCCTTCGCAGCGAAATCCCGCGCAGCGGCGATCGCCGTCGGTGAAAAGTCGAGACCGGTCACGCTGCCCGCGCCGAGATTCTTCAAGCTGATCGTGTCGAGCCCAATATGACATTGCAAATGGACGATGTCTTTGCCGACAATATCACCGACCTCCTCCGTCTCCAGTTCATAAAGATTGGATCCGCCTGCCAGCACATTTTCGATGTGATAGCTGCCTGTTGTGTCGGTCGAATGTAGTTCGGCCCGATCATCCCAATTGAGGCGGTTCGTACCCAGAAACGGTTCCAAATTCCCCCCAAATTCCCAGCGGTGACTGGCGCCTGGTAAACAAATCGTTAATATATCTTTGCAGCGAAAGGGTCGCGCGTCAATGCGCCGGTTGGTAATGGGTCGGTTTGAAATTCAGCCATTTAATTGAGCCAAGCAGGAAACGGGTGGCGGCTTTACCCGCCAACGGTGCTATTTACCCAGAGAGGGACTGCCAAGCCAAGAAGGCTTACCGAGTTCGGCTACCACCTTCATTCCAGCAAATCGCGGCTTGAACGGCTGGAACGCTGCATCTCTGCCCTGCAATCCGCCGATCGGCGGCGAGAAGAACACAGGCCCCAGCAGGTTTAGTGTGTTCCTGCGGTAGCTTTGGCAGTCGAGGTAGAGGGCCGTATCGCCAGGAAGCTCACATCGAACGTCCGCCACTGGATCGAGCTGCCCCTGAGGACTCGAAATCTCCGCTTTTGAGCGATACTGAGAGAGTGCCTAGCGCCGGGGTTGGACGCGAAGCTGCCGTTCACACTTGGAAGTCATGCCGTCGCGCTTTCGGGTGCAACGTGCCATGGGAGTCGATCCCCTGCAAAGCCATGGAAAAACCGAAGCTAGTTTCCTGATTTGTCCATGAGCACCCGCAATTTGGGCTGTGGAGTGACCCAGAAAGTTCGAAAAGCTTCCAGGAACCCAGGCAAACTAGACGCAGCGGCAGACAATGAGGTTCAAAGAAAGGCTGGCGAACATCCGCATCGGAGCGGTCAAAATCGGCGACAGAAGAGCGTGCGAAAGAGGGTTTCGGCGGCTCTTTCGTGGGAACGAAAAAAGAAGAGAAGCAGAACTTTCGTGTGCTCGTTTTGCACACAACATCCCGTAACAAGCTGATTATACTACTTTCTGCCCCATCCATCACAAACACACGTGCCGCGAATGCGCAGAAATTTGCGAAGAATGTGCGCGAAGCTGCGAACAGATCGGCGACATGCAAGAATGCGTTGATGCTTGCCGCCAATGCGCTGAGAGTTGTCGCAAAATGGCAGCTTAGCCTGAAAAGGGGAGCAGTCAGCTCCCCCTTTATACCTGACCCGATTGGCGGCCTAGTGTGCGCACACATTTGCTTCGTGCTTTGATCAAGCGTGAAGAAGCGACGCCGGAAAATGGCTTGAAGCGTTTGAATCGTATGTGATTCTGTAGCTGCCATTGTTGATTCTGGAGGCTTCGACGATGGCTTTGCTGCTTGGATACTTCGGCGACCTGCGCTTGCAAAAAAGGGGAGCATGGTTCTGGAGCGCATGTTTGCGCGTGTCAGCGCGGGCATGCGCCGGCTGGCCGACACG
Source organism: Mesorhizobium sp. B283B1A (assembly GCF_020165735.1). Taxonomy (NCBI): domain Bacteria; kingdom Pseudomonadati; phylum Pseudomonadota; class Alphaproteobacteria; order Hyphomicrobiales; family Phyllobacteriaceae; genus Mesorhizobium; species Mesorhizobium sp. B283B1A. The sequence continues at coordinate 87,261 of NZ_JAIUIQ010000021.1, read as the reverse complement.
CGCGCGGAGAAGGTCGCGTTCACGCGCCTGTTTCGCAATCGCCACGTGAGCAAGCAAGAGATCATCCGCACGGCGGCGGCGCGAACCGCCGAAATGGCCGCCGGCCGCCACGTGCTGATCATCGAGGACAGCAGCGAGATCAACTATGAAGCCAAGGCTTCACGCAAGCGTGGCCTCGGTCGTGTCGGCAATGGCAAGGATATCGGGCTGTTCGTGCATCCGGCGCTGGCCGTGGATGCCGGGGACGGCTCGGTCCTGGGCCTTGCAGGCGCCACGATCTGGCGGCGCGAGGCAAAGAAGGCGCATGACTACCAGGCGCTGCCGATCGAAGCCAAGGAAAGCCACAAATGGATCGGCACCGCCAAGGCGGCATGCCAGGCGCTGACCGACACGCCGCAGATGACGGTGGTCGGCGACCGCGAAGCCGACATCTACGAAGTGTTTGCAAGGCTTCCCGGCGAGCGCACCCATGTGCTCATCCGCGCTGTACGGGATCGGGCTTTGGGCACGCGGGGCGAGCGCCTGTTCAGCGCGATCGCCAAGACGGCGGAAGCCGGCCGCATTGCCTTCGAGCTGCAGGCACGCCCTGGCCGGCCAGGTCGCAGCCGTTCGCTTCACCGCGGTGAGCTTGCGCCAGCCCCGCCTTGGCGCCGACAGCCGCGATCCGCGCGAACTCACGCTCAACATGGTGGAAGTGCGCGAGATCGATCCACCTTCGGCCAAGGACGCGGTGATCTGGCGGCTGTTGACCACCCACAGCGTCGAAACACTCGCCGATGCCTGCCGCATCGTCGAGATGTATCGCTCGCGTTGGATCGTCGAGCAGTTGTTCCGGACCGTGAAGTCGCAGGCCATCGATCTGGAGGAAAGTCTCATCGCCGATGGCGATGCACTCGAACGCCTGGCCGCCGCCGCTCTGGTCGTCGCCACCAGGGTCATGCAACTCGTGCACGGGCGTGGTTCGCCGGGCCAGGGCTTCCAGGCCGCGCGCCTCTTTGATCCCACCGAGATCACCGTCCTGGACGTGCTCATCGCCAAGCTCGAAGGCAAGACCCAAAAGCAGAAGAACCCTCACCCCACGCACACGCTCGCCTGGGCCGCCTGGTGTATCGCCAGGCTCGGAGGCTGGAACGGCTACGAAAAGGAACGCCCGCCAGGGCCCATCACCTTCACCCACGGCCTCAGACGCTTCAACGCCATCGTAGACGGCTTCGTTCTCGCCTCACAAAAATGAGCCCGAAGCAAATGTGTGCCCACGCTAGGATTGGCGGCGGAGGGAGCTCGACAACGGATCACGTCCGTGGCTGCGACGTAGCGCCCTCCCCGCACTCACGGACCTGATCGGCAGATCCCGCCCCACGCTCAGTTCCTCGCCGGGGACAATCGGCGTGCGGCTCGCCCGCGGCTTGGCTCGCGCTCCGTCAGCTTGGTTCGACTTGGGCGGGAGACAGGTTTCGCCGTAACCTGATCCCCTTCAGGGAACAATCAGATCGAGCTCCAGTTTAGCCATCCAGGCAAACACGACCAATGGATGGAGCACGCCATGAGATTCCCATACAGCACGACCGCCGCGGCTGCGGCGTTCATAGCCCTGACCTCCCCCGTCCCTGCCCAGACAACCGGAACACCGACACCTTTGACGCCTGCACCCCCTCCGGCGACCGAACAGCCGGGTGCCAGGCCAGAAGCGAACGGACAGGCGGATGGACCGACACGCGAAATGATCCGGCAGATGGTTGAGCAAGCGGTCCAACAGAGGATGGAGCAGGATCGTGGGTCTGCGGAAGGTTACCGCGATGAACAAGATAGCTACAAGAACCTGGGAGGCCGCGACGAAGATGCAGACCGTCCCGATGAAGCCAACCCTCAAACCAACCGTCGGCGGAAACATGATGACTGGGCCGAAGGACACAGAATGGCTGGCCACAGGCGTCACCAGATGATGCGCGGCGCCGGCATGCGATTGATCTTTGGGCTGCTGGACACGGATGGCGACGGATCGCTCTCCGAGAACGAGGTTCAAGGCGCGGTCGGCAGGATCTTCAATGGCATCGACGAGAATGGTGACGGCAAGATCGATCTGGACGAGATCCAGTGGTTCATGCACGGCTCCAACATGCATGGGGCCAACAGCGAGGTCAATCCTTAGCTACGTTCCCCAAGCGATAACCTCCGATGTCGCTCAAGGCGTGGCGCTACCCTTCTCATTGAGAAGCATTGCGATGCCAGTTATGATCTGGGGCAGGACGAACGGCTTGGTTGTCATGAGGCTATTTGGCACCCCGAGTGACGGCCAGTCCTCCGCACCATCGGCAATCATGTAGATGGCCGGCAAAGTGGGGTTGACGTCGCATGTGACGCGCAACTTCCCAGCCGGTGGGACCGTCCCCAATTCGCACATCGGTCACCAAGGCCACGACACGCTCCGGGTCACGATCAAAGGCCGCGATGGCATCATCGCCTGTATGAACCGCGATGACCTCGAACCCTGCCTCAACGAGGGATTGCTCGATGTCCAACAGGATGAGGCTCTCATCCTCCACAACCAGGACTGCACCTGAGGTCATTGGAAGCCAGCGGCTTGTTGTTGCGCCCGACGCGAAACGAACGGAAGCGCCGAGGTTCCTCAAAGCTTAATATCGGGCAGCAGCATTTCCTCCTCCTGAGCTGCATCCTCGAACAGCATTCGGAACTCGTCGGTCGGCATCTTGCCGTCGATCGCCGAAAGGCAGGCCTCCGCCGCCCAGACGCCATTTGGGCCACGGTTGGGCCAATTCAGGAGTTCCTCCGCAGCAGTATCGACACGGCTGACCCCAAGGCGAAACCCCCGAAGATCGGTCCTCACATAGACCGGGGAGTTGAACCAGCGCAGCGGCATCAGCGTTCACGGACGTCGAATGCGACGAACAGCCCGTGCTTGTTGGCAAAATCGACGATCATTGCGATCATCGATCATCTGACAATCGGTGTCGTGAAGATCACGACTACGCTCGCGGACCTCTGCATGGTACCTTACGGATCTAGGCGGAAGCCAAAGTGAGCTCCAATACAAGACGGCTGTTGCCGCCCCCGATGGTGCTTAGACCGCTTTGCTTCGGGCGAACGTACTTGCCATGCGGGCGATCCTCGAAGTGCGACCGGACACCATCTTCATTCAGAGCGAATCCTCGGAATATTCCCACGCCGATTTTCCCGAGGCGATCGGCAGGGCTGAGTGTTTCAACAGCGAGCGTTTCCTGTCGCTTGACCTCAATTACGGTCATGACGTCGACGCGCGCACCTACCGCTACCTTCTCGATAACGGGATGACGGCGGAAGAATATAGTTTTTTCCTGGAGAACCATCTGTGCAGGCATTGCGTGATGGGCACCGATTACTACCAGACCAACGAACATCGGGTTTGGGCAGCTGGAAGGACCTCCGGGTCCGGCGAGGTGTTTGGCTATGACGAGATCACGCGGCACAACGCTCGTCGAACTGGACTCTGCCTCTGCGCGGAAATGGATCTGTCTTGCAGGCCGAGAACTGTTAACCGATGCGTTCAGGTCGGACCTGCTGCCGTGTCGAATAGGCGCGCGTGAATTCGGCCCCGAGCAGGAAAATTTCCGACGAGTAGTAAACCCAAAGGAGGATCACGAGCAGGCCACCGGCGGCACCATATGAGGATGCCACTGCGCTGGTACCGATATACCAGCCGATAAGGGATTTTCCGAGCGTGAACAGAGCCGCGGTCACAACGGCCCCAACCCGGACATTGCGCCATTCGAGAGTTCGGTCGGGTAGAACCTTGTAGATGGCGGCGAACATCACCGAGATCAGGACGAAGGAAACGACCGCGTTGATCACACTAAGGACGATTTTGCCGAATGGCAGATGCGCGTTGATGATGTTTCCCACTGCCGATATCGCTGCGCTCGCAACCAGAGAGACGAGCAACATGAAGCCAAGCGCGGCCACCAAGCCGAGGCTTGCGGCACGGGCGCGGACCAGGCGTGAAAACGAACTTCCCTGAGGTTTAACCTTCCATATCGTATTCAGCGATTGCTGCATTTCGCCAAAGACTCCCGACGCAGCCACCAACAAGGTGACTATTCCGATCACCGCAGCCCAGCTTCCGGAGAACCGGCTTGACGCGCTCTGCAGCGCGGCCTGGAGGATATTTGCGCTCTGTGGGCCCATCAGGCCCGAAATCTGAGCGGATAAAGCCAATTGTGCAGCGTCGTGACCGAAAACAAGGCCTGCAATGGCGACGACGATCAGCAAAATTGGCGCCAGAGAAGTGGTGGCATAGAAAGCCATTGCCGCGCCATGACTGAGAGCATTGTCGTTGATGAACCCGACCACGCTTTCTTTCACCAGACACCAGACAGTCATGAGCAAGCTGCCCATTTTTGGCATCCCTTGCATTTGCAACCGCATCCGTCACAAATGTCCCAGCATCCGCGATGTTCCAACATCGCGCGCGCGATTGGCTTTGGAATGCTTGCTGTGCAGTTGGGTGGACACGGGTGAGACATTGCGGATGCTGAGGCGCCATTCCCTAAACACCACACGTCGTTGCGCCGCTCTTGGAGTTTGGCGCGAAAGAGTGGCAGAGCAGTTCCGCTTGGGCTAAAGACGCCAAAAGCTATCAAGATCGGCCCGGACGCGTCGTGACCTTTCAGGCCTGCTTAGACCCACGCCATGGGCAGGTATCGGATGATCACCATGTCCTGCCGGAACAGGCGCTCCAACTCCGCTCGGCGCCTCCGCCAATCGGGAAGATCGACCTCTTCCGTCATCACCTCGAAGATGACGATCTCGTCCAGGCCGGACTCTTTGCCCTGCCTCCACACCCCTTCCGCGGGCGCTCGAAAATACGCAGTGACACCTTCGAAGGTATTGGCGAGTTCTTCCTTCACACAGTCGAAGTCCTCGTTGGCGAAGGGCTCTCCGGCGTTGTCGGAACGAGGAAGCAGTATCTGGACAAGGTGCATGCGGCCGCCTCCAAGATCATTAACGGCCGCGGCATTGACGATGTTCCATCGGCCGACGCATTGCACGCGCCGAGGCGCAACGGCATAATTTGCAGATCGCGTTCGAACCCGTTTGGAACTGATGTTCGCCCCTAGGCACTGTGTTGCCGACACCAACGGTGCTCTGACCCACACTAGTGGTCCTCCCGCTGCAGTGAAGGCCGAACGCGATTCTAGCGCTGGCCCTTGGGCCGCGGCTACAAATCTATCGTGTCGCCATCACCGTGCACCTGGTCTCGATCCCAGTCATTCGTTTTGTCCGGGGGTTTTGGCGGCAGCCTCCTGCGTGTCCCTGGCCTTTCCTTGCGAGGCTTGGGCTGGGGAAAATCGCGTGATGATTGGGCGCCCATGGATGCTTTTTCCTTCGGATTTTTGCTTGCCCGGGCGAAACACGTCTGGGGATTTAAGTTCCCTCACCCGCGCCGAGCACGCGCCGGATATTCCAGCGATAGGCGATCACGAGCCCATCCCGTGGCGGTGCGCTTGTGCCGGCCACCCGGAACCTCATGAACAGCCTTGTGCCTTCAGGGACCTCACCATACGCTCGACAATAGGATCATACGGTTCCTTTTCCGATTTCCTATAATTCATGGTGAAAAGTGCTGCGCGTTGGTCGCAGACCAATATCGCGCGGACATAGCGAATCTCGCCATTCCTGATCCCGGAGTAGCTCGCCCATCTTGGAGCTATGCGCCGATAGGTCAGACGCCAACCGGCCTTTGCGTCCTCGATCATGCGATGCGCGATCTCGGCACGAAAGCTGGCTTTGCCCAGTCGCGCGCCCCAAACGGCCAGAAACGCATCTCTTGCGCCCTCAAAAGCCGCTCCGTGGTCCGATTGCTGCGCCAACACGAAACCGGGAGGGATATCGAACGTGAAGCCAAGCTGCCGGACACCGAAGGGCTGCCAGGCTTCGGCCTGTAGCATGGTGGTGCAAAAGAGAAAGACCATAAGGCACAGCATTGAACGTCGCATTGCTCTGATTTAGCGTCGGCCAATATGGCGTCCAGAGGAAGAGGAGGTCCGAGGCGAAAATAGAGCAAGCGCGTGAACGGGAGGACGGCCACAACGATCTTTGCTGGGAGGCTGCAGCGCGGCCGCATGTCGAGGCCGCCTGGAAAATCGCCCGGAACACGCTGTTGATTCTCATTGGTCTGGCCACCCAATTTCCACAATGCGGACTCGCCCCAGTGAAGGGGCGGTGTACGGAGGGTGGTGCGCTCAGGTTGAAGTGTCGCAGCAACGGAGCCGTCGTGAATGACTGAGATGAGGCGCAAAGCTGCCATTCGGTATAAGTTAAGTAATGTCAGCGGATGGCCGGATCAGCCTCTTGAATAAATTTGAGCGAACCGCTTGGTAACGAACTGATAAACAAGAGTTATTTAGGCGTGTAGGGTCGTCGTCTCCTATCGAAAATCAATATATCAGCAGCTGGTTCGCCAAGCCGTTTCTTTCGTATTCTCTCGTATGGTCTGGCGAACCAAAGGACGACGACTCCGAATAGGTCGGCCCGACGGACTCGGGCCAGCGATCGATGACCTCTTGGCCCGTCGTACCGCTCTCCAGGAATGTCGCCGACGGTATGAAGAACAAAGTACCGGTAACTGCGCGGCTGAAGTCCAGCAACCGGTCGTAGTTGCCTTGCGGCCCGCCAATGAACATGTTCTCCAGCATTTGCTCTATTCTGCGCGGCGAACGGGCGTAGCCTATGAAATAGGTGCCGAACTCACCCTTGCCGACGTCGCCGACTGCGTGTTGTGGCGTACAATCTCCAACTGCTTTCCGTGCTCGATAATCGTGGTCAGCGCATTGTGGGCCGGAGGTCGGTTTTATGGCATCATCCAGCTCGATATCGTAGAGTTTTTACCTGCGAATGTGCCGGCACCTCGCGGCAGTTTCGTGATGTTCAGCATTGGCGAGCGACCATATCTCGTCGCAATGCGGTAGTGCCCATCTTTGCCTATCGGAAAGCCGGCATCCGTGACGTCCAGATCGCCAAGCCGATGATCACGATTAAAATCCAGAAAAGCGAGTTGAAGAGCATGCGAACAAGGTCGCGGTTTTGTTCTTTCGTAACACCGAGCCGATCTGAGATAATGTCGCCTGGGGCGATCAACAGCCAGAGTATGAACCGACCCAGCCTTGCCATACGATTCCTTGCCTCGCAAGCAAGACAGCAAAGCACCATCCTGAGCGCGAGTCGAGCGAACCGTGCCCGAAACATCCGACGGTCGGTGCCTCCATGTCGCAGTACATTTGGCCCAAACGAGTTCTCCTGCCTTATGCCAACTCGCGAGGTCGGTTTCGATGTGCCGGACTTCAGGCTATCGGAAGATGGCTTCGGGATTGGGGTCGAGAGGCTCGACTGACTTTTTAACTATGCTGATTTGCGGCTCTTGGCAGTTGGCCGGTCTTGCTTGACGCCTTCCTTGGCGAGGCTCTTTCGAAGCACCGAGGCTAGGTCGATCACGTTCTCCTTGGGCTGCGGGACCGGTTTCGGGGGCTTTTTGCCCTTGCGCTTGGCGTCGATCATGGCGATCAACGCGTCCTCGTAGGTGTCCTCGAATTTCGAGGGATCGAACTTTGTCGCCTTCTTGTCGATGAGCAGCCCCGCGATTTCGAGCAAATCCGCATCGTACTTTGGGCTTTTCACGTCATCGAAGACGGTGTCTTCCGACGTCATCTCATTGTGGGTGCGCAGCTCGGTCAGCAGCATTCCCTTTCCAAGGGGCTGTATCAGCACTTCGCGCCCGCGCTGATAGAGCACGACGCAGGAGCGGGCCGCGACGCGCTTCTTGGCCATCGCATCGCGCAGGACGGCAAAGGCCTCCACAGAGGCGCCGTCTGCGGGGATCAGGTAGTAGGGTTTCTCCAGATAACGTGTGTCGATCTCGGCAACCGGGACAAAGGAATCGACATCGAGTGTATGCTGCGATGTCAGTTTCAGTTTTTTGATCTCGTCCGGTTCCACGTGAATGAAATCACCCTTGTCGGCCTCGTAGCCTTTGATCTGATCCGCGGCTTCGACGATGTCGCCTGTCTCTTCATCGACATAGGCGCTCTTGACGGGCAAGCCGTCCTTGCGGTTCAAAATCTTGAAGTGGATCTTGGATGCCTCGCTTGTGGCGCCAACGATCTTCACCCCGCATGCCACCGAGCCGACCCTCAGAAACCCCTTCCAGACCGCGCGTGGCGCCACCATGCCGTTTCTCCCAGACGTGCCGATGTCGCACAACGTCAGGCACACGGTTCTGTTCCGCAACGTGGGCAGTACTCGATCACGCCTTCTTGGCAAACGCCCAGACCATCAGCGGGTATTCCTCGTCGTTGCTCAGATCCCGCCACAGGCCGTAGGCGCGGACGGGGCCGCCGATATGGGCCCTGGCGCAGGCCTTGTTGCCCCAACCGTGGACCTTGACATTGGCTTCGGGAAAGCCGCCCTCGACCATCAGCTGTTTCAGGCCGGCAGGCGTCCATCGGTTGTAGTCGTGCGGCCTGGCGTGGACCCTGAACAGGAAGGGCGTCGCCACCATCGCCCAGCCGCCGGGCCGGGTCATGGCATGGATATTGGCCACTGCCGCCAGCGGCCGCTGGACATGTTCCAGCACCTGGTCGGCGATGACGATGGAATATTGCTCGTCTGTGCGGTCGCTGCAGATGTCGAAGTCGGGGAAGTCGACCGATCTGTAGTTGGGGCACATCGCCCGCCAGTAGCGGTTCCAGCCGGGCGAGATCTCGATCACGTCGGAGGCTTTGCGGTTGCCGGCCTCGAGGAAGAGGGTGAACGCCTCGATCTGGCGGATGCGCAGCCAGTTTCGGGAATCGTAGCCGATGAGTCGTTTGACGGCGCGTTTGCTTTGGTTTTTCAGGGCGGCAAGGCTTGTCGTCGTCACATCGACCTCCTCCAAAGCGCCCGCCTCAAAGACAAGGTAGTCCAAGCAAGTGGGCAAAAAATGACAGTGAGCCCACTTTCATCACCGCTTAGGGGCGCCGATAGCGCGGACATGAAAAAGGCGGATCCGGGGACGGGATCCGCCTTGCCTGTCGACGGGGCTTCGGGGGGAAGACAGGTGTCGGCAAGCGTCCGATAGCAATGTCAGCAGGCGTCTACTGGGCTTCGGATAACTAGAGTGTCGGCGCGTTTAGCGGCCGACACAATTAGTCCGATGGACGTAGCCTGCCATACCCATATCGCGGACGAGCGTCGGCCAAGGTCTATTGGGGCGTCAGTGGCCGGCGAACACCGCCCTTCAATAGTTGCCGTTGTAGTAACGGTCATCGCATGGTGCTGTGTAGATACGCCCGTAACGGTCCTGGTAGCGGCACATCTCATCGCCCCGACGCTGTGGGGTGGTCGCGCTACCCACCACCGCACCCAGCAAGGCGCCGCTGGCCGCGCCGATGACCGTGCTCTTGGTGTTGCCGCCGATGGCCTGGCCGACGAGGGCGCCGCCGGCGCCGCCGATCAGCGCGCCGGTTCCGGCCCGTTGCTGGCCCTCGGTTTGCGCGCAGCCGGCGAGTGCTGCGGTCATAAGCACCGCCAGAATGGCCTTCTTGATGATCATCTCCAGAACTCCTTTGTAGCCCCGGGACTGCACATGGGGCAATTTCGCTCAAGTGCGGTCGGATTGCGGCCGAACAGCGGCGTGCCGGCTCACGAAGTGAGTCAGGGTTCCCCGGCAGTTGAACGCCATGGTTTCCAAACAGAAAAGCCCGGCATTCGACGCAAACTGGACAGGAATTTTCAACCAAACCATAGCGCTGTGGTCGCTAACATGACCGATCGGCAGGACAGCGCGAGCGATGGACGAGGTTGCCAAAACCCCACAAGTTCCTTCAGGCAAACGTCTCGTTCGCGCCGCTCAGTACCTGCGCATGTCGAAAGAGCACCAGACCTACTCGATCGCCAATCAGAAAGATGCCATCCGCAACTATGCCGAAATCATGGGCTACGACATCGTCGCCACTTACGAGGATGCCGGTCGCAGCGGTCTCAACTTAGGCGGTCGTCCCGGCCTCCAGCGGATGCTGGCCGATGTAGAAAGTGGGCGCGCCGAGTTCGAAACGGTCGTGATTTACGATGTCAGCCGCTGGGGACGTTTCCAGAACATCAATGAAAGCGCCGCCTACGAATACCGTTGCCAGATGGCCGGCGTGCGAATCGAATTTTGCGCCGAGCAATTCGCAAATGACGGCAGCGTCGGCTCCGATGTGCTTATGGCTATCAAACGCAGCATGGCCGCCGAGCACAGCCGCATGCTCTCTCAAAAGACGTTCATAGGCCAGGCGAGGCTGATCCGGCTGGGCTTCCGTCAAGGTGGCAAGCCGGGGCTCGGCCTAAGACGCCAGTTGGTGGACCAGTCAGGACGTCCCAAATTTATCCTCTGCCCGCACGAACAAAAGAGCCTGCACACCGACAGAATGATCTTGGTGCCCGGGCCGCCAGAAGAAATCGCGACGGTGCGCTGGATCTTCGGTGAGTTCGTCAAAACGCATAAGACAGAGCTTGAGATTGCAAGGCTGTTGAACAAGCGCGGCGTCGCCACAGACCTTGGGCGGCCATGGAAGCGGGAAACGGTGCGCGGAGTTCTGACCAATGAGAAATACATCGGCAACAATGTCTGGAACAGGCGCTCGCGCAAGCTTAAAGCAAAGGCAACGAACAATCCTCCTGAACACTGGGCTCGAGCGGACGGCGCATTCGAGCCCATCATTGACCGCAGGCTGTTCGAACGGGCGCAACTCATCCACCAAACGCTCTATTCGCGCATCAGGGTGAGCAACGAAGAGATACTGCTTGCGTTGAAGAAAGTCCTGGCGCGCCGAGGCTACTTGTCTGCCTCGATCATTGACGATGCGCCTGATTGCCCTGCGGCTAGCCTGTATTTCCATCGCTTCGGAAGCCTTCTGAAGTCCTACGAACTGATCGGATATCGGTCGCCCAGGCAGTTCATTGCCTCGAAAAGGCGATTGGCGACGGTGCGTATACAGGCGATAGAAGGCTTACTGGGGGCGATCGGAAGCGCTGGCGGACAGGCGGCCTATGACAAAGAGAACGAGATCCTCCGGATCAACGACGAGTTCACGGTTGCAATCGAAGTCCTACATTGCGCCGCTTCCGACTACGGATATCCCTTCTGGTCCCTGAAAACCCGACGCCAGTCGGTGGCTGACATTTTCATCTTGGTCCGGATGCGCCCAGGTGACCTTGTCATTCGAGACTATCTGATTGCCCCTATGTCTAAAATCGTCGCCAAATCGGAATTGCGCGCTAACAATGGGGCTCAACTGGACACCTACCTCTTCCCCACGCTCACCCCAATTACCAGACTGGCAGCGCGAGCAAGTGTGGAGACCATATCGTGAGTTCTAAGTATCGTATGACCCGCATAGCCGCCTACAAAGCTTTCCAGGATAACGGCCAGAGACACGCTCGGAATATTGCCACTGATCAAGCGGGATCAAAGGTAAAGCTCTTTGGGCCAGATCTTTTGGCAACCTATGAAGCTGAGTGCAGACGCAAGCGCCATTTCATAAAAGAAACAGTGGAAGCAGAACAGCGCTTGGGGCGTATGGTCAAAGCGCTTCGTGTGATCATGAGCGACACGAAATTTCGCTCATTGCTGGTGTCCGAAAGCCTTGCCACTATGCCAAAATCCCTGGCCCAGCGGTTGCAAGGCACGACGGTCGAATCTCAAACAGCCGCGCATGCCAGCGAGTCCCCTTCTGACAGCAGTGCTCAATCTGTCGGCGGGATTTGCCCCGACGTCCTCAATTTTCTTCAGGACTACCCTGTGAAGGTGAAGATCTTCGGCTTACTGCGGCATGTGCTCCCGGCCAGGCAATTGGAAATTGCCAAGTTGATGGTTGCCATGGAGCGGGTCACGTTCACGTACGAAAAGTTGCTTGTCGCCTTTACGCCTCGTGCGCTGCTGGCCGAGGGTTTCGATCCGACGACGGTTGCCAACGCGTCTAAAGATCAACTGGACGCGATGACGCCAGAACTTGACCGGCTAAGCCGTGAGTTTCTGAGCGCTGTGGAGCGACGTGGTTCGGTGAGCCTGGAACTGTTGGCTGCCGGCCGCTATCTCGATCGGCTGATGAATAACCCTAGGGCCGTGCGGTATCTGGCGCGCAATTTTTCCGGCCATTTTGAAGAGTTCCATAATTTGTCGGTGCCCCACAAATAGGTGGATCGAATGACATACCGGGCCGGCTTGGATAGCCCACGTCCGCGGCCATGCTGCTTGTGCCACTACCGGTTTTTTGGCGCGACAGCACCACATGGCTCACTCTATTTTCTGATCAATCGCTTTCTCATCCAAAAGATGACTGCCACCACCAGCCATAGCTTAGCCACGACGTTGACGCGGCGGCGCTGACAGTGGTCCCAGCCGAGGCCGGTCCGGCCATGATCCCAGCAGTGGTGTGGTTTCGTTCTCGCCGATTGCCGATGTGCCGATGACAGGGACTAAGGACGGCCCTCCCGTCTTATCCCGGCGCTTTTTCAGCGCATCGATTTCGTCGTCACGCCGGGCGATGCGGCTTTCCAGATTGGCGATGCGCTAGGTCAGAAAATAGCGACCCACAACGAACCCTCCACTCCCGAAAAGAATCGCGAACGTCGCGAAGGCAATAGGATTGGCAATGATCAACGTCGCATTGGCCTGGAAGAACCTGATCAAATCATGCATTCTCAAACCCGCTCAATCCCTTGGCATCCTCTGGATTTCCAACCGGACCGACGGTCCTACTCTGCTCCTCGGCGGTGCCCGCACCAGAGGTGCTGCTCGTGTCAGGGTCGCGAAAAACGTTCGAAATCGCACCACGCGACAAGCCAAGCTCGCGTTCCAGTTCTGTTTTCCTCGCCACCTGGGCGCTGCGTCTAGTGCGCTGCCGGGCTGCGGGTTCCAATTCCGACAGAGCTCCGCCGCCGCCCCGTTTTGGGGCTTTGCCATGGGGGTGCTCTCTGGTTTCATGCCGTCACAAATAAGGAATATATTCCTGCTTCGTCAAGACCGCAGCGGTCTATCGTTCTCTTTTTGCTCCGAATGGGAGCGGTACAGACTGCGGGATTTGGGCAGCCCCGGGGAGCCGCTTCGAATTGAAAACGTGAACGCGCATGCCGCCGTCTATCTTCCAATCCCTCTACACGCCCGGCCTGAGTTTTTGCCTGCACCGTTGCTTCATCGTGATCCTGGAGATCGTCTACCAACCACTCGTCAGGCCATCGCGGTGATTGGTGGCGTGCGCAGTGCGTCCTGTGAACAACGGCAGATATCCACGAAATGTTGGCTAGGCCAATCGCACAGAACAGCGCACTGTCGCTAACATGGTGGCTGGACATGTTGAAATGGTTCTGTTCGAGCAATCGATGGCCAATGCGGATGGCATTCAGCAGCCGTTTTCCGACCGGGTGATCGACGCTGCGGAGAAAACGGCTGGCGCGGTGCTGTTCGATGTGCGTGTCGACGGTGACGCCAACATTTATAGAATGGCCGCCATCGGATACGGTGACGCAGATACGGCGATAGTCGTGCTCGAGAAGAGTGGCCAATTAAGGTGCGCCTCAGTGAATGGTGCCGCGTCGCCTTTCGTCGCGGCGCTCGCTGCATGGGAGGCTTCCCCATTGAGCGAACATGTGCGAGCTGAATACCATGGCACAGCACTGATCTTGCTGGCGAAGCTTCGCGCGACTGGTCACCTCAAATGATCAAAACTACGCCATCACTTTGGTAGAATTCTGGCATCATCCGAACCCAATCTTGCAAAGTTCGCGGGTCAAACAGGTCAAGCGTTTGTATTTGACCAAGCCCTATACGATCGACGAATTGGCGGAGAAGATCCGGATGGTGCTGGATAGAAAGTGAATGGCAACGGCCGCCGGTGCTCGCTCACCAACCCTCTCCGCTTCAGCCGCGTCACCGGAGCCCGCGCTTGCCGCGCAAGGTGTGCAGCGAAACGGGCCGGAAGTCCCAGCAGTCGACACCAACATCATATTGGCGCGTCAACGGCTTCAATTTGCCGTGCGAATGTCCGTGCAGGTTTATCGACTTCTTGCCCATCCGGTTCCATGTCCGGAACGGATAATGGCACAACACGATGAGCTGAGCCTCCTGCGTCAGCTCCCTATAGTGCTGGACGCTGTGCCACCCGTGTGCGGCCGTTGTCTCGAAAGCATCATTGTTGCCGACGATGAGGTTCTTGCGGCCGTTTAGGTGTGCCAGCAGGGTTTCGACGTTCGATTTGCCGTGGCGCGCGAAGTCGCCGAGATGCCAGACTTCATCCTCGGGGCCGACGGTCTCGTTCCACCGGGCAATCAGCGCTTCATCATGCTCGGGCAGCGATCCGAACGGCCGGCGATCGATCCTGAGAATGCGGGGATCATTGAAATGCGTGTCGGTTGGAGGCGACATGCATTAGCGTTGGAGATCCCGACGGTCGTGCGCTTTTTGTGGCTACTCGCAGGTGCGCCAACAGTCCTAAATCGTTCCTCTGTACTGGGTTGCCTCAATCCATAGTAAGAGCGCAACAGCTGGCGACCGCCCCTTAACTTCCAAATCCCGACCTCGATAGCCCCCAGCCACGATCCATACCGTCTTTGAACGCTGATATATTTTGATGCCCCGTGCACTCGCCCAATCACACAGGTATGCAAAGTCTCGCTTCATGATCTTCCCACACTTCGCAAAATCGGAACGCTAATAACCGCGAAGGTAGAGGTATGTTCCAAGAGGGGCGATCACACTTTAGCATCTCCTTACGAAACAAACTCGCCTGCTCCGAGTTTGAATCGGCATGGCTAAGGGCAGCATCAGCATAGGCGATGAGGTGGCAATCGTGGCGACAGTCCGGCGGCGCGTCACCGCAGACCGCGTAAGCGTCTCGATCCCCTCTTATGGCTTCCCGCATTCCATCATCGACCGCACTTCCCAAGTGCAGCAGGGCCAGCCGATCGAGCTTATCGGCAGCGTCACTCACATCGATGGTGATCTGGCGACGGTGAACTTTGGCGTGCCTATCACCGTCAACCTGGACACGCTGCGCCTGGTGAATGCCTACAAGCCGCCGACGAAGAAGACGCCGCTGGTGGACAAACCGACATGACGAAGCTTTCAAAGCTTGACCCGCCTAGCCCGGCAAGTTGCACGGCGGCGAAGACATCCCGGAAGAGCGGCATTTCTATCCGTGCCCCAATTGTGGGCAAGAGGTGGACCAGTGGGATTTGCGCCAATGCCGCCACATACGAATACAGCTTGGCCGACCCAAGCGACCCGACTCATTCCTCCGAATTCATGCTCTCCGAACTTGGTCCGCCTATTCCCGGCAACAGGCGCGAAGGCGATCCGGCTGACGAACAGAAGGATTTCTAACCCTGCCAGTTTCCCGTCAGCAAGTCGACATCGGGAGCTGTACCAGGTGTCCGACGGCGGGACGAGCATCCCCGGCCCCCGACTTCGCCGCGTCGCAAAAGCTAGGACAGCAAAGAACCCGCAGGCCGAAGCCAGCGGGTGTACGTTCAGGCGATAGGACGCTCCCAGCCGGCACGTGTTTGCGGCCCTTTTTGGGGCCGGGAGCGGAACGAAAGGGCCAAGTGACGATTTTCTAATGGAAGGGTGATGATCGAGGAAGCCTGGAATGGTTGAACTTCTGAACCTGGAAATGGCAGTCGCCAGGCAACACGCTAGGCGCGCCGAACTCTCCCTCGATCAGCCACAGACAATGAACAACGACAACCACGGGCTTGCGACCAGTCTTGCGCTGTGCAGCCGCATGCGAGCCGGGCAGGCGCGGGCAAAAGCAGCCCGTCGGCGGCTACTCAAAATAGCGCACCCGACAAGCATGCCTTGAGGAGCCAAAACCATGATGTTGTTCGAACCACTCAATTGGGATGGTCACAAGCGAAGCGAGGTCTACCATGCCGCGCGGTTGTCGATGCTCCATGATCGCGTCCTGAAGCGCATGGATCGACTCGACCACTCGGCCGATGAAGTTGAGCGAGCGGCAGCCATTCTGGTCGACCTCACCCACGCCTCTGCTGCCGAGGCTTTTCAGGACGCGGTTTTCAGGAATCCGTCGGCAGCCTTCCTTCAGCTTGAAGCAGGTCAAACACTTGGGCTCTGATCGGTGAGGCAGGGCGCCACCGCCGCCTCACGCTTCTTCCACTGCGAAAGCTGCGGCTTGTGGCCAAACTTTGGGTTATGCCGCCCTTCGGCTATCGGGTCTGAAGGGATTGGCGAGTGTGAAGGCGTCTGGCCTGATACCTCGTTCAACCTGTCCCCATGTGACAGGATGGGAAATGGGGAAGCCCGGCCGCGCTCGCGGAGAAAAAGCCCCGACGGCGGTGTTGCCCCGGCCGTTGCGCAGATAGTCGAGGAAGATGCGGCTTTTTCGGGCCGCCGGGTCGGCTGACAGCAGGTATCGGTGGGGTTCGGCATCCATGAGGCATTGAGCCAGCGATCTGGCCAGTTGCCGGACCTCGTCGTGGGTCATCCTGGAGGCGAGCGGCGTCATCAGGTGGATGCCTTTGCCGCCGGTCACCTTCGGCCAACTCTCCAAGCCAGCCGCTTCCAAGATACGGCGCAGCGACAGCGCGGCCTCAACCACCGCTTGCCACGGAACGCCTTCACCGGGATCAAGGTCGAGGACGAGCCGGTCAGCATGTTCGACATCGTCAATGGTGGCGTTCCAAGGATGCAGCTCGACGGCATCCATTTCGACTAAGCCAAGCAAACCGTCCAGATCGTCAATCCACACTCGGACACCTTCGCCACCTTCGCGCTTTTGGACCCGAAGCTGGTGCACCGAAGCCGGTATCGGAGGCAATTGCCCCTTGTGATAGAAGGTGGCGCCGAAGGCGTGGCGGACCAGCTCAGCGGCCGCCGGCCCAGATGAACCAAAGCCTGATCGGCCACTCGCTCCCAATAGCGCGCGAGCTCTTCCTTGGGCGGCGCGATAGCATCGGGCAGAAGCTGCAGAATGTTTTCGCGAGGGACGCCATGCCGGCCTTCCGATCTGCGCTTGGAGGGAGACGGCGGCTTGGCCGGGATCGCCTGAAGATCTTCCCGCAGCCCCTTGAACACGGCTTCCCGCAAGATGCCGCGATCCGTGACACCGCTGAATTGCACCTCCGCCAGCACGTCGGGCCTGACCCAGGTCGCCTTCGGCTTCTCAACCGGTTCGGACAAGGGGGATTTGCCGACGACCAGCGGATCTGGCCGTTCCCTGACCCTCCGTGCTGCGTCCAGCGTATAGCCGCTCTGAGCTTTCCCGGCATAAAGCAGCCGGTCGCCTTTCCATCTGCCGATATACAGCGAGGCAATACGGCGGGGGTGAGCACCAAGCTTCTCGACAAAGGCGACAATCGGGAACGTGTCGCTCTTGATGCATTTCACCTTGAGCCAGCTCGTCTGGATGCCGGAGCGATACGGCGAATCGGCTCGCTTGGATACGATGCCTTCCAGGCCCATCCGGCACGCGTGGTCGAACACGTCGCGACCGCATGCCTCTAGGTGCTCGGCATAGGTCAGCGTCGGCGCCGTGTCCTTCAGCACCTTCTGGAGGGCGGCCTTGCGTGCAATCAGTGGTTCTCGCCGAAGATCGCGGCCGTTGAGGTGCAGAAGGTCGAATGCAAAGAACATAAGCTTATGCGAGTTCGCATTCCCCAGTTCCCGCTCAAGAGCTTGAAAATCCGGCAGGCCGGTGCTGCCCAGAACAACGGCTTCGCCATCGAGGATCGCGGATTTGACGGGCAGCTGCGCCGCCGCCTGAACAATCCGCTTGTAGCGGTGCGACCAGTCGTAGCCCCGGCGGGTAAATGCGCGCGCCTGCCTGCCCTCGACGACAAGCTCCGTCCGGTAGCCGTCATATTTGATTTCATGCAGCCAGTCGGCCTCCTCGGGCGTGTTTAGAACCAGCGTTGGCGATTGGAACGCG
Organism: Mesorhizobium sp. B283B1A; assembly: GCF_020165735.1. Classification (NCBI taxonomy): domain Bacteria; kingdom Pseudomonadati; phylum Pseudomonadota; class Alphaproteobacteria; order Hyphomicrobiales; family Phyllobacteriaceae; genus Mesorhizobium; species Mesorhizobium sp. B283B1A. The sequence goes on along the minus strand of NZ_JAIUIQ010000021.1, from coordinate 69,310 downwards.
ATGAAAGCGAGTTGGCCTTCCGGTTTACGCATGCACTTGCGACTCCCTGACCGGAGTCAAATCGGATAGCAGCAATCGGTTCCTGGAGTTTTAGTAAAAATGAATATGACCTGCTCGGGCGACCAGCATGCCCACCCAAGCCGGCCAGTGCTCGTATGCATTCCAGCGAACTATTCACCCTGTCAGGCCGATCCCCGCCCGGGCAAGTTCGTCTCCTCCTTCACCTGTCGTCCCAAATCTCTGCGGAGGCGTTCGGTTTCGTCGGAGCCGTCCTTGGCGTCTGTCCGTTCGAGTTCGCGGTCGATTGTTTCGCGCGACCCCTCCACGGGATCCTGTTCTGGAGGTCCGTCAGGGGCGTTGTCGACCTTGCCTTTGTTGCCCGGCCCGCTTGGGTAGAAAGATCTCGACATATTCAGTTCCTTTCCGTCGGTCCGCAAAGCCCGAGTTCCAGCTCTCAGTGCTTGCCTATCAAACCAGACCGCCAGTGCATTGTTCCATGTCCGGCACCGCCCTGGTGCACTGTCGCGCCTGCGAAGAATGCGACGAACCGGGAGAGTCATCACGCCGCTAGGCCGGGGCTAAAGTGAGCTCCAATACAAGACGGCTGTTGCCGCCCCCGGGCCGTGCTTAGACCGCTTTGCTTCGGGCCGGCCATCGTCGGGGCTGACGACGCAAGTCACATCTGACGTGAGGCGCAAACTTTGGCCATAGCCATCTCGTTAACCATGACCATCGAGAGGCCAGGCGGCCTCGGACCGACTTGGCAAGAATGCCGACTGGTGCGACGTGCACGATGTTCGCGGCCCGGCAAAGGCCAGATGCCAGGCAAATTCCGCCGCCACACGCGGCCAGGGAACATTTCCTCTTGCTTGACGTTTTGCGCCACCCTCGTACAGGAAGTATGGCCATGCATAGTCGCAAACCGGTGATGGCCGCGCTCGTCAAAGAGATCGACGCGGTCCGCCTCAGCATTTCGCTGCTTCAAATCGATCAATGCAGAGACGCACGACCCGGGAGAAGCGCATGGCGTTCCGGCTATGAGCTGAACGCCCAAAAGGCCCGCCTGGCTCGCCTGGAGACGGTGCTCGCGAGCTATCCTTCGGCACCGGCAGCCCGGAGATTGGAACATCAACAGAGTGAGTGACAAGCAACGCGGCAACGTTTCTATGGAAAACGGCATGGGAGGCAGGCGCAACCACAAAGTGGAGGTTCTGGGCGACGGGTGCTCAGCTCCCCTCGGCCAGGAAATGTGCTGGCCGATTTTGACCGAGTGCCAGAACCGCATCGCCTGCCACAAGCCCGTTAAGGGCCACCCGAATCCGCATTCAGCGGCCTCAGGCGGAAGCGCGCCTTGTTGCGCCCGTTATGAGATTCTCGATCTCTTGCTTGGGCACGGGCCTGGACAGCAAGAATCCCTGTAGCTGGTCACAGCCGAGTTTGCGCAGAAAATCGCATTGGCTGTCCGTCTCCACACCTTCCGCCGTGGTGCTGAGGCCAGTGGCGCGGGCCAGGTCAATTATCGCCTGAACAATAGCCTCGTCTCCATTTGAGTGACCAAAGCCCTGCACAAAGCTTCGGTCGATCTTGATCCGGTCGACTTCCAGGGTCTGCAGGCGTCCAAGTGAGGAGAAGCCCGTCCCAAAATCATCAAGAGCAAAGCGCACGCCGATGCTGCGCAACGCTTCGACGTTCTGCTGACATTCAGTTCGGTGCTGAGACAGCGTGCTTTCGGTGACCTCGAGTTCAAGCCGTCGAGGGTCCATCTGGGTCTCCAGCAGGATGCTCGTGACCTTCATGGCAAAGCTCGGATTGTTCAACTGCAAAGCCGACACGTTCACCGCCAATGTCTCGATTGGCCAGTGTACCGCATCCAGACACGCCTGGCGGAGAACCAGTTCGCCCAATTGTTCAACCAGTCCCATTTCTTCGGCCAACGGTACGAACAAGTCGGGCGCAACCCAACCACGCTCCACATGCGACCAGCGGGCAAGCGCTTCAACACCTGCCATCCGGTTTGTGTCTGCGGTGTATAGCGGCTGGTAGTAGACCTGAATCTGGCCGGGCGCCTGCAAAGCACTGCGCAGGTCCTGTTCGAGACCCTTGCGCATTGCCAGGGTTTGGTCCATCTCGGTTGCGAAGAATGCATAGCTGCTGCGGCCGCGAGCCTTGGCGTGATACAGTGCGACGTCGGCTTTACGCACCAGCTCTATCCACTCCAATCCGTCCCTTGGAGCGAACGCTGCGCCAACACTCACCCCTACAAAGACCTGAGCTCCGGCGACCTGAAATGGACGGCGCGCGGACTCGAGCAAATGTTCGCATAACGTCCTGACCTCATCTTCGCCTGCGACCGAACGCTTGATGATGATGAATTCGTCGCCACCCAGGCGCGCGACCGTGTCTGCCTCGGTGGTTAGCCGCCTCAACCGGTCTGCAAACTCCCTAAGCAGCTCATCGCCAGCGGGGTGACCGAGGGTATCATTAACCTGCTTGAACCTGTCGAGGTCGAGGTAAAGAACTGCCAGTTGCTCGCCCGTCGAGGGCAGCCGCGACAGCGCGTCGGCCAAACGGTCGTTGAATTGCCCGCGATTGGGGAGCGCGGTAAGCAGATCGTTGTGGGCGAGTTGAAAGATTCGATCTTCCGATTCAATTAGCTTCAAAGTTCGCCTGCGCAACGCTCTGAGAGCTACAATGACACCGCCCAGAACCAGCCCGCACAAGGCGACCAGAATTGGAACCAGTTGAAAGAGAACGAAGGTCCCGGGCCGGTATGGCTGCCAGACGAAGAAGCCGATGGTCGAGCCGGATCGGTCGACGAGGGGATAAGATGCCTCTGCCGAGGCGAGCTTGTTGACCCAGGAGAAACGCGCACCCTCGAGCAGATAATCCTGGCGCAGCAAGGTAAGCAGGCTGCCATCGAGATATCGAATCGCGACGTGCAGGAACTCCTCCCCTGGTATTTGCGCGATGTGGCCGCTGTCGGAAACGACCGGCTTTACACTCACAATGGCGGGGTGGCCCGAGATGACGGCCATGTCGGAAGCACCTATCGTGAGCACCTGCTCCGTCACTCCGTCGGTGTCCTCACGTTTCAACCTTGCCCTAAGATTAAGGACAAGAGGCGCTGTCATAGGACTTGCGGAACGGTAGCTGGAGGAAGCGACAATAGAGCCGTCGACGAATGCGTAGACTGGCGCGTCATTGGCGTCGAGAATGTAGACCTGGTCGTGGCCAAAGTAAGTGTGCATCCAGCTGCCGAGATTGGTGTCGATCCATTTTGCGTCGCGGCTCCGCAGCGCATTGACCGCATCGTCCCAAACCGTGACGCTCTCCTGGTCATGCGCTACTCCGCTCTCCAGGTTGGATACGATCAGCGCAACCAAGCTTTTTTGCCGCGACACGGCAACACGGTCAGTCTGGATAGCCGACCACAGCAAAAGTCCCGCAGTGACGATCGCAACTATCAGCGTCACCACGGTGATGGGCAAAGCCGTTCTCAAGAGGAAGAGACGGCGGGTTGGTTCGCCAAAATGCCGTAGCGGTTTCATGAACCTGCTGTACGCCAGGAAAACTTCTGGATCGTTAAAGGCGCCCCCGCCAAGGACGGCTTGCAGTGAGCAACTGTGCCGTTAAACTCGATGATAGGTGACCTGCCCAGGTGATGGCACCGCGCGAAGAGATCGAGCCAGGAAGGGCACTAAACGTGTCCAGCAAGCCAAGCGGTATTGCCCTCCAATACTCCGACCTCTGCTGCTGCCCCGAGCGTTTCAGGAAATTGGCGACCTACATCCTACACGCGAATATGACGGGCGGGCGCCACTGTTTCTTCGATCAGCGATGGGTTGATTAAGCGCGGGAACATTGGTGGAGGTTTGTCCGCCAGATCATTCGAACGACCGCGGCGGCAACCCGGGCCTGCCCCAATCGTATTGCTGATTCAATTATAGTTCAGCCACATCGCCGGTAGCGTTGACGCCTGGCGTGGCAGTTCTTTGGGATTGTCGATGCTGCATCAATTTGGCTCTGCAGCCTGCTCGCGTGAATAGACGGCGCCAAATGCAGGCATGGAGGATAGGGTTGCCTTGACCCTGCCAAAACCCTGCCGCATGGTCCGCGCCCAAACGCGTTCGCAACCGAGAGCTCCCCGTTGAACGAATATTTCCTGCTGCCGCTGGCCTCGCTGCCGTTTCCCAATATCAACCCGATCCTCATCCAGATCGGGCCGCTAGCGGTGCACTGGTACGGCGTCGGCTACATCGTCGGCATCCTGTTCGCCTGGTGGTATGCCAAGCGGCTCGCCGCCAATGCGAGGCTGTGGCCGAATGGCATCCTGCCGATGAAGCCGGAGGACCTCGACGATTTCATCGTCTGGGCGGCGATCGGCGTCGTGCTTGGCGGCCGCACAGGCTACGTCCTGTTTTACGATCTGGCGCGCTACATTGCCCATCCACTCAACATCTTCGCCGTCTGGCAAGGTGGTATGTCGTTCCATGGCGGCCTGCTCGGCGTCATCCTCGCCATGACGTTGTTTTCCATCAAGCGCGGCATCCGCACCTGGTCGCTGTTCGACGTCGTGGCCGCCGGCGTGCCGGTCGGCCTTGGCCTGGTGCGCGTCGCCAACTTCATCAATTCGGAACTCTGGGGCCGGCCGACGGACGTGCCCTGGGCAATCGAATTCCCCAATGGCGGGCCGTTTGCCCGCCATCCCAGCCAGCTCTACGAGGCCCTGCTCGAAGGCGTCGTGCTGTTCCTCGTGCTGCGCATCCTCACTCATTCGCGCCTCAAGCTGAAGACGCCTCGCTTCGTCGGCGGCGCCTTCATCTGCGGCTATGGCCTGTCGCGCATCTTCGTCGAGTTCTTCCGTGAACCCGACCAGCAGCTCGGCTACCTCCTCGGCACCAATTGGCTGACCATGGGCATGATCCTGTCGACGCCGATGGTGCTGGCCGGCATCTGGGCGATGGCGACAGCCAAGCCGGTGGCGCAGCCGCTGCCGGCATGACGCGGCTGAAGACCCGCATCGTCGACGTGATCGGTATGGTAGGGGCCGACCTGGGACAACAGACGCAAAGTGACGGTTGTTCCGAGATGGCGGACTGACGCCGTTCGGTACCAATTTGCTCTCGTTATCCTTGCGCTCTAATGGACGCTGGCGACCGCGTCTTCGCGGCCCTCGTTGATCGTCACCCAAACGCCTGAATTCTCGTCAGATTGGCGCTTCAGGTAAGTGTTGTCGGTGTCGGTCCAAACGAGCACCCTGGGTTCCAGATTGTCGAGGATGAAATCGCCGAGGTTGGTGCGCATGGTGAGCACCGCGTGGCCATCGCCGTTCGACCGGCGCGCCACCGTCATCAGCAGATCTCCGGCCGGAACACCCTGGCTCATCAACTCGCGACGCTTCTCCAGCGCATAATCCTCGCCGAAGGCTGTGGCAGAACCCGATTAGTAGTGGGTCGTTGCCGCCGTTGCAGCGCGCATCGCTAAGAGGTTCTGCTAGCGCGCTCGCCCGCAGCGGTTTAGCTGCCTACCTGCCTGGCTGCTTTCATTCCGGGAATGGAGGTTCTGAGCTACCCGAGATTGACTTGGCGAGGCGCAGACGCGATTGCTTTTGTGTCAATCTTACCAAACCATCAGACCTGCAGGGCGAAAGACCCTCCCCTGCCGTTCGGAGGAGCGAGAGCGCGTTACCGCCAGGATAGCTGGTCCTTGGGCAACCGACCGCTCGGGTCGAATACAGCTATCTTGTGCGGCAGATCCGGCCCCCAGTCCCAAAGGACCAGATTGCGATTTTCCATCTCGGCGCTCGGCGCGAAACTTGGGACAACGATGCCGCCAACATTTCGAGGCCGCAGCCGGTCGTAGACGGACCAGGACGCCGGACGCTCCCCGTCGCTAAGCGCCGTCGCCCAGGCGCAGGCCATGTCTTCGAGCGCGACAGAAAATTCTCCCCTCGTCTCTTTCGTTGTCAGATCCGCGATGTCGTCGCAGTCGACCTCATACGAACACAGCACACAGGGATCGATTCGCTGCGCGAAGCCCTGGTTGGCTTCCTTGATGGCTGTCATCAGGCTCAACGCCAGATAGAGCGCCGGCACACCTTTGGGATTGAATCGGGCCCCTCGGATTGCCGCTCCTTCACCGGAAGTCGGTTTGAATGCCCAACGTGGATCGTGCGCCCGATAGCAGGTTCCGACAAACTTCACGCAAAGCCACCAACGGCCATGTGATCGAGATAATCACGAACCGCAACGGCCTTGCCGTCCTTCACCAGCGCCTCAGCCGTGCGTCCGCCGAATGCTGCAAGCGGCTGAGCCCGATACCAGGCCATCGCCTGCTCCTTGCCGCCCGCCCAATCCGTCACGCGACTGATAATCTCGAGCATCTCCCGCAGACGCCCCTGTGTTTTTACCGCAGCGCTGCGCTCTGACCGATAAAGGGTCTCGCGAGCAAGACCAGCGGTTTGGGCCAACTGGCTCTTGGACATGCCAAAACCATCCGCGACTTGTCCGATCGCAATCTTCCCGTTCCGGTCCATATAGGACAGGATGAGAGGTCCGTTCTGTTCGGGGATCTTGAGTGCCTGGGCCACAGAATTCATCCTGCCACAGTGAGAGTCAGATTTCTTGGGCAAAAGATATGGCAGTCTTCGACGGCTTTCAAGCCCAGGTCTGAGCCAATTCAAGCTCACAGTCTCGCCTTGGTGCTCCACGCGCCTGCTTGGGACCGCATCTCGCAAGCCACGGCCGACAGTCAGCAACCCCAAGCACCTTATACAGGGAATCTGGTCATGCGACTTGCAAGCGAGCAACCGTGACTGTCTATCCGACCGGCGGAGATGAACTCGTGCTGTTTAGACCTGACAGCGCGGCAATCACTGCAGCGGTGACCTCGGCGGTGGGGGCCATCCCCCCAAGATCCGGACTGAGATGCTCCCCCCGGCCGGTGACGGTTTCAATCGCTACCATCAGGCGCCGCGCCGCGGCGTGCTCGCCGAGATGGTCGAGCATCAGGCTTGCCGTCCAGAACGATCCAAGCGGATTGGCGATGCCTTTGCCGGTGATGTCGAACGCCGAGCCATGGATCGGCTCAAACATCGACGGACGGTTGCGCGACGGTTCAATGTTCGCGGTTGAGCCGATTCCCAGCGAACCCCCAAGCGCCGACGCCAGATCCGACAGGATGTCGGCGTGCAGGTTGGTCGCCAGCACAGTGTCGATGCTGCCGGGCCTGTTGACCATTCTTTGCGTCATGGCGTCGACCAGCATCCAGTCAACGGTCAGCCCTCGGTAGCCGCGGACCACTTCGCGCACGACTTCGTCCCAGAGCACCATGCCATGGCGCTGTGCGTTCGATTTGGTTACGACGGTCAGCAGCTTGCGAGGGCGCGACAAGGCAAGATCGCAGGCAAAACGTGCGATACGCTCAATACCGGCGCGGGTGAAGACAGCAACGTCCATGCCGACTTCGATGGGCAATCCACGATGGGCGCGACCGCCAACCCCCGCGTATTCGCCTTCGCTGTTCTCGCGTACGATCACCCAGTCGATCTGTTGGCCGAGGTCGGGCCGCAGCGGGCCTGTCAACCCGGGCAGAAGGCGTGTTGGCCGCACATTCGCATACTGGTCAAACCCCTGGCAGATCGCCAGGCGCAAGCCCCACAGCGTGATGTCGTCGGGGAGCTCCGGGTCGCCGACCGCGCCGAAATAGATCGCGTCGAAATTCTCAAGCCGAGCAAGCCCATCCTGCGGCATCATGCGGCCATTGCGGCGATAATAGTCCGAGCCCCAATCGAAGCGCTTGAACTCGAAGGCAAGACCGAATTCCGCGGCAGCCAAGGTCTCCAGCACCTCGACGCCGGCCTCAACCACCTCGGGGCCGATTCCGTCGCCACCGATCACCGCGATCCTATGCAAGGACATTTTCAGTTTCCTTCTCAGCGGCAGCGACCTTGGCGCTAATTTAGTCATTGGTTCGGAGTTGGCGGTCAGGTATATCGTCAGTCCGCGTCTCTTGCCACGCGAGAGCGGCAACAGTGGTCTTGCCCTGATCAGCGAGGCGGATGGCGATGCCACGGCAATGGCCGCTCCATCCGTCATCAGCTGCTTCAATCGCCGCGCAAGGATTTGACGATACTCCAGCGGGCCGGTCGCCTTCCACCAACTTGGCCGCAGCCGAGTTCCAAGATGGCGCCCTTCGGCCACGGATTTGGACTATAGACCCGCTGTTCTGCGGTTCCTGCATGCCCGCTTTACAGGCGGATTTGGTAGCGCTACCGTTTCAGAGTCGCGTGACCTGGGGGAACTGGAGGCAGACGTCGCCGACGCAAGTGGTGGATCGTCGCACTGCCGGCATCCGTTTCAAGCCACGCCTGATACAACGGCTCCCAGCGACGTTTTCGCAGGGACCATCGGGAGGAGTTCGATGGCGGCTGTCGCGATTGGCGATGTCTACAAATCCTTCGGGGCCACTGAGGTCCTGCATGGCGTCAGCGTCGATATTGAAGACGGCGAGTTCGTCACGCTCGTCGGACCCTCCGGCTGCGGGAAATCGACGCTTCTGCGGATGATTGCCGGTCTGGAAAAGATTTCGCGGGGCCATATCTCGATTGGCAGCCGGATCGTCAATGACGTTGCTCCTAAGGAACGCGACGTGGCCATGGTCTTTCAGAATTACGCGCTCTACCCGCACATGACGGTTGCGGAGAACATGGCGTTCTCGCTCATGCTCAAGGGTGTTCCGAAGGCGGAGAGCGATGCAGGCGTCGGTCGGGCAGCCGAAATCCTTGGGCTGGTCCCGCTTCTGTCACGGTATCCGCGGCAGCTTTCTGGAGGCCAACGTCAACGCGTCGCCATGGGCCGCGCGATCGTGCGCAATCCGCAGGTATTCCTGTTTGATGAGCCGCTCAGCAATCTCGATGCCAAGCTCAGGGTGCAAATGCGCGCCGAGATCAAGGAGTTGCACCAGCGGCTGAAGACCACGACGGTGTATGTCACGCACGACCAGATCGAGGCCATGACCATGGCCGACAAGATTGTGGTCATGCACGACGGTATGGTCGAGCAAATCGGGTCGCCGCTGGAGCTCTACGACCGCCCGAACAACCTGTTCGTGGCAAGCTTCATCGGCTCTCCCGCCATGAATATGCTCAAGGGAACAATCCTGACCGAAGGCACGCCGCGTTTTCAGGGCGCGGGAGGGATTTCGGTGCCTTTGGCCGGCCCGTTGTCCATTGGCAATGGCGAACCCGTCGTGCTGGGGATACGGCCAGAGCATCTGCGGCTCGGCGACAATGGCATTGCGGTCACCGTGGTGGTGATCGAGCCAACCGGCTCGGAGGTACAGATCATAGGCCGGACGGCGGGAGGCGAGGATGTGGTCGCCAATTTTCGGGAACGCCATTCCTTCGCGCCGGGAGAAACCATCCGGCTGTCGGTCGAGCCCGGTCTCGTTCATCTCTTTCACGGCGAAACCGGCAAGCGCATGAGCCTCCCGCAGCAGTAGGGCAACACGCAACGAGGAAAACACAGGAGGAAACGATCATGAGATTCACCAGACGCGACGTGATCCGCACGACGGCCGGCGCCGCCGCCGGCGCGTTGGGGAGCCGGTTCGTCGGCTCTCCGGCCTTCGCCAAGGAGGCTTTGACGTACAAACCGGAGGATGGCGCGAAGCTCAGACTGCTGCGCTGGTCTCCTTTCGTGCAGGGCGACGAGGACCAGTGGCTGAAAAACACCAAACGGTTCACGGAAGCGACGGGGGTGGAGGTCCGCGTCGACAAGGAGAGTTGGGAAGACATTCGCCCCAAGGCTGCGGTCGCCGCTAATGTCGGCTCGGGTCCGGACCTGATGTTCGTCTGGTTCGATGATCCGCACCAGTACCCCGACAAGCTGCTCGATGTGACGGAACTGGGCGATTATCTCGGCAACAAATATGGCGGCTGGTATGAGGGGCCAAAACAATATGCGACGCGCGAGGGCAAGTTCGTGGGCCTGCCTCTGGCCACCATCGGCAACGCCATCGTCTACCGGGAAAGCTGGGTGAAGGAGGCCGGTTTCTCGGAGTTTCCGAAGGACACGGCCGGCTTCCTCGAGCTCTGCAAGGCGCTCAAGGCCAAAGGTCATCCGGCCGGCTTTACCCATGGCCACGGCGTCGGCGACGGCAACAACTATGCGCATTGGCTGCTGTGGAGCCATGGCGGCCAGATGGTCGACGAGAAAGGCAAGGTCACGATCAACAGCCCCGAGACGCTCAAGGCAATCCAGTATGCGCAGGAGCTCTACAAGACCTTCATCCCCGGCACCGAAAGCTGGCTCGATGTCAACAACAACCGGGCCTTCCTCGCCGGCGAAGTGAGCGTCATCGCCAACGGGATTTCCGTCTACAACACCGCCAAGGTCAACAAGGACAATGATCCGAAGCTGACCGAGATTGCCAAGGACATGCGCACGAACAACTTGCCGATCGGTCCGGTCGGGAAATCCGTCGAGCTGTTCCAGGTGACCACGGCCGTCATTTTCAACTACACGCCCTACCCCAACGCGGCCAAAGCCTATCTGCAGTTCATGTTCGAGGATCCGCAAATGTCGGACTGGATCACCTCCTCGGCATGCTACTGTTGCCAGACGCTCAAAGCCTTCGCCAACAATCCGGTCTGGAAGGCTGACCCGAACAATGCGGCATATGCGAAAGCCTCCGAGACGCTGCGTCCCAACGGCTATGCCGGGCCGCTCGGCTACGCCTCGGCGGCCACCATGGCCGACTATGTTCTGGTCGACATGTTCGCCAAGGCCGTGACAGGCCAGGCCACGCCGCAGGAAGCGATGGAAGAGGCGGAAAAGCGGGCCAACCGTTATTATCGCGTTTGACCACAGCTGAACCGGGCGGCGGACCATGTTGCCCGGTTCGGTTTCGGACGGCGGCTTGCGTCGCCATGCAACCAGACCTCGTGAGGAGCCGGCCATGGCCGTGACGTCCGCTGCGGTTCGGCCGCGCCCATCAATCCTGTCGCGTCTGGCCGAAAGCCGAAATGTCCTGGGCTTCGGCTTCATGCTGCCGGCGGCGGCGCTGCTGCTGGTCTTCCTGACCTACCCGCTGGGGCTTGGCGTCTGGCTCGGTTTCACCGATGCGCGCATCGGTCGCCCTGGCATCTTCGTAGGTATTGAGAACTATGAGTATCTGTGGAGCGACAGCATCTTTTGGCTCTCGGTCTTCAACACGCTGCTCTATACGGTCAGCGCTTCGATCCTGAAATTTGCGCTCGGGCTCTGGCTGGCGCTCATCCTCAACGAGAACATTCGCTTCAAGTCCTTCTTTCGTGCAGTGGTGCTTTTGCCCTGGGTGGTGCCGACGGTGCTTTCGGCGATCGCTTTCTGGTGGATCTACGATTCGCAGTTCTCGATCCTGTCATGGGCGCTGCAGCAGATGGGACTGATTGATCATCGCATCAACTTCCTCGGCGACCCGACCAATGCGCGCGCGTCGGTTATTGCCGCCAACGTGTGGCGCGGCATTCCATTCGTCGCCATCACTCTGCTGGCGGGTCTGCAGACCATCCCGCAATCGCTATACGAGGCCGCCACCCTCGACGGCGCCAGTCGGTCGCAGTTGTTCCGCTACGTGACCCTGCCGCTGCTGACGCCGATCATTGCCATCACCATGACCTTCTCAGTGCTGTTCACCTTCACCGACTTCCAACTGATCTATGTGCTCACTCGTGGCGGCCCGGTAAACGCCACTCATTTGATGGCGACATTATCGTTCCAGCGCGGCATTTCCGGAGGCCAACTCGGCGAAGGTGCGGCAATCGCCGTCGCCATGATCCCCTTCCTGCTGGCGGCGATCCTGTTCAGCTATTTCGGCTTGCAACGGCGCAAATGGCAGCAAGGCGGCGGAGACTGATATGGCCACGATCAGGCAAGCGGAGCGCATCGAGACCGACGATGGCGGCATGGGCTATTTGCAAAGCCTGCCCCGCCGGGTTGTGACGGTCTATCTGCCGCTTCTGGTGTTTATGATCGTGCTCCTGTTTCCCTTCTACTGGATGACCATCACGGCAATCAAGCCGAATGCCGAGATGACCGACTACGTGAACTACAACCCGTTCTGGGTTGTTCACCCGACATTGCAGCACATACGTTATCTGCTGTTCGAGACCTCCTATCCTGGTTGGCTGCTCAACACGATCATCATCTCGACCGCCGCCACTTTCCTGTCACTGTTGGCAGCGGTGCTGGCGGCCTATGCGATCGAACGCCTGAGATTCTCGGGCGCGCGGCAGGTCGGCCTTGCAGTGTTCCTGGCCTATCTTGTGCCGCCTTCGATTCTATTCATCCCGCTATCGCTGATGGTGTTCAACCTCGGCCTCTATGACACCCCGTTCGCGCTGATCCTCACCTACCCCACGTTCCTCGTCCCCTTCTGCACCTGGCTGCTGATGGGCTATTTCCGCTCGATCCCGTTCGAACTTGAAGAATGTGCTCTCATCGACGGGGCGAGCCGCTGGCAGATCCTCACCAAGATCGTGCTGCCGCTGTCAGTCCCTGGCCTGATTTCCGCCGGCATCTTCGCTTTCACGCTATCCTGGAACGAGTTCATCTACGCGTTGACCTTCATTCAATCGTCGGAAAAGAAGACGGTGCCAGTCGGCGTGCTCACCGAGCTGGTTCGCTCCGACGTCTATGAGTGGGGCGCGCTGATGGCAGGCGCGCTGATCGGGTCGTTGCCAGTGGTGGTGCTCTATTCATTCTTTGTCGAGCACTACGTTTCCTCAATGACCGGCGCGGTAAAGGAATAACGCCGTGCGACGAACGCCGTTGGCAGATTAGCCACGGGAGGCGAGCAATGAAAACTTCGCTTGGAGATCGAGAAGCTTCTATTTGACGATAGCCCTACGAGCGCGGCCGCATTGGGGCCGTTAACGGCCTGGCAGCTTTCAAGATGACTGGCAAGAAAGCCGACCGTTAGGTCGAGCGTAGTGCGCGCCGCTTGGCGCCAAAAACGGTCCTTGTTGGTTCCGCGCCAAAGGCGGACGAGCTCGTAACCGATTGAAGCAACCGGACTCAGTTATTTGCACGAGTAAGCGCAGTGACTCCGGAGGGCTCGGGCGCGCACGGAACTGATCGCCGTAGTCATCGAACGGGCTACCGCGGTAGCTTTCACTGCGGAGCGACAACTGACGTTCGGCGTCATTAGAAAAAGGCGGACTCTGGGACGGTTCTGGTCTATGCCGACGCTCGTTGCCGGTCCGCCGGCCTTTGCAACTGGTCCATGAATGAAGCGCCAGCCCACGACGTCGAGCCTGTTACGCCGACTCAATCGTTCGGCGGTGGTGGATTTGATCCGCACCGAAGGAGTGGCATCACCTTCGAGCCTCGCCGAGCGACTGAACATCAGCATCCCGACGGTGATGCGGGTGATCGAGGATTTGATTGCCGAGGATTTGGTGGCGTATGACGGGTTTGACGAGGCCAATGTCCGTGGCCGTCCCCGGGCACGCATCAAGTTCCGCGGCGCGGCGCATGCGATCATCGGCATCGAGGCCGGCAAGGGCGAGTTCTATGGCGCCGTGGCCAATCTCCAGGGCGTCGTGCAGACCGAAATGCACGAGACCGCCGACGATGATGGCGAGCGCAATTTGGAGAAGCTGGTCGGCCTGATCCGCCGACTGATGGCGGCCCCCCGCCCGCGCGGCCAGACCATTCGCGGCATCGGCATTGGCCTGCCCTCTATCGTTAGGCAGCCGCAGGGCGAAGTGGTGCTGACGCTCGGGCTCGGCTGGCGCGACATGCCGTTGCGGGCGCGGCTCAGCGAATATTTTCAGATGCCAATCGTCGTCGAGAACGGGCGCAACCTCGCCGCCGTGGGCGAATGGGGATTCGGGGCCGGGCGTGGCGCCGACAGCGTCGTGAGCCTCTCGATCGGGCCCGGCGCCGGCGCGGGCGTCGTGATCGACGGCAAGCTCTATGGCGGGCACTCGCATGCGGCGGGCGAGCTCGGCTGGTATCTCGATGACCCCCTCCTCACCGGGCGGCCGTTCGAACATCTGGGCGACAAGCAATCGCTGCGCTTTTTCGGCATTCCCGAGGAGGCGACCAAGATGCTCGAAGAGGCCAACACGCAATATGCGGCGGGGAAGCTCACCCTGGCTGCCGTCACCGACCGGCAGGCGGGCAAAATCGCGCCAGTCGTGACCGAACTGCTCGACTATGCGACGATGGCGGTGGGCAGCGTTGCTGCCTTTATGAACCCCGAAATCATCGTACTGGCGGGCCGGGTCGTCGGCGGCGGTGATCTGGTGCTCGATGTGCTGCGGCATCGCCTCAAGGGCAATGTGTATGACCCGCCGCGCCTCGTGATCGGCGCGCTGGGGCACCGCGACGTCGTGCTTGGAGCGGTGCGCCTGGTGCTCGATGCGACGACCCTCAACCCTGCCGACAGCCTCGTGATGGCCGACTGAAGATCAATCGATCGCAATTGACAGCGACTGTATGTCGGCATTAAGTTTCTAACTGAAAGAAAAACGTGGCTTGCATCGTGCGGGAGCGTATCTTTCGTGGGAGGAATTCAATGACGAAGATTTTCAATCCGCTGGGGCGGACGATGCAGCGTCGTGACTTCTTGAAAGTTGCGGGTGCGAGCTTTGCGGTAGCAGCCCTGCCGACGGCAGTTCGCGCTGCCGATCCCGTCAAGGTGGTGCTGTGGTCGTGGGTGCCGGATCTCCAGCTTCAGGTCGACATGTTCAACGCCGCGCATCCGGGCATCCAGGTCGAACTCGTGAATGCCGGCCAGGGGAACCCAGAATATCAGGCGGTCCGTGCCGGCCTGAAGGCGGGCAGCGGCCTGCCCGACGTCGTCCAGATCGAATACCAGCTCCTCGAGACCTTCCGCCAGGTCGACGCCTTCGCCGACATCGGCCCGTACGCCAATGCCCATAAGAGCGAGTTCCCCGAAGGCTTGTGGACGCAGGTCGCCAAGGGCGATGTGGTCAACGGCATGCCGCAGGATTACGGTCCGATGGCGATGCTCTATCACAAGGACATCTTCGACAAGCATGGGATCACGCCGCCCACCACCTGGGCCGAGTTTGCCGATGCGGGCAAGAAGATCCATGCGACCGATCCGAATGTGTTCATCACCGACGCGCCGTTCGGAGCCAATGCCGACTGGGTCTTGGGTCTTTTGTGGCCGATGGGCTGGAAGCCGGTCAGCCGCGATGGCGACAAGCTCGCGATCAACATCAACGACAAGATTGCTAAGGACTTCGCCGCCTATTGGCAGGACCTTATTGCCGCGGGTGTCATCGAGACCAAGCCGGGCTTCAACAATGAGTGGTACACCGGCCTCGACTCGGGCCGCTATGCCACCTGGCTCGCTGCCGGCTGGGGTCCTCTGTTCCTGACCTCGGTCGCCAAGACCAGCGTGGGCAAGTGGCGTGCCGCCGATCTGCCGCAGTGGGACGCGAGCAAGTTCGCGACTGGCGCTTGGGGTGGCTCAGCGCTGGCCGTGATGAAAACGACCCAGCATCTGCCCGAGGCCGCCGAAGTCGCGATCTGGCTGAACATTAATCCCGAAGCCACAAAGCTCTACACCACCAAGCAAAACTTCTTTCCTTGTACCCGCGCGCTGCTGTCGGATCCGGAATGGGCGAACGCGAAGCCGGATTTCTTCGGCGGCCAAGCGGTGAACAAAGTGTTCGCCAAATCGGCGAATGCCGTGGCGCCGTTTGAGTGGAGCCCGTTCCAGGACTTCCTCTACCAGTCGATGTCCGATGAATTCGGCGCCTCGATCGGCGGCAAGGGCACGCTGTCGGATGCGTTCGACCGCATCCAGGACGCCGTGGTCACCTACGCGAAGGAACAAGGCTTCACCGTCGGCTAACTCCTCCCGGGCAACCGCCGGGCGCGCTTGACCGGCGCGCCCGGCCTCTTCATCTTGCCGGACGGGGGACCATGGCAATGTCGAATTGGCCAGCCGCAGCGATGCGCCCAACGCGATCGGGCGGTTTTACGTTACGAAAGCTCACGCCCTATCTGTTCCTGGCGCCCTTCGTGCTGCTGTTTATCGCCTTCATCGTCGCGCCGCTGGTCTATGCGTTCTATATGAGCCTCTACCGCGACACGCTGGTGGGCGGACGGCAATTCGCGGGTGCAGCCAGCTACATCAAGGTCACAGGCGACGCCAAATTCTGGGGCGGCGTGTGGAACCTCGTTCTGTTCGGCATCGTGCAGGTGCCGATCATGCTGGGCCTGGCACTGTTGTTCGCCATTGTGCTCGATCGTGGCCAGGTCTATGGCAAGGGCGTCTTCCGGCTCGGCTTCTTTCTCCCCTACGCTGTGCCGAGCGTGATCGCGACGATCATCTGGGGTTATCTCTACGGCCCCAACTTCGGCCCGTTCACGCAGATGGCCAAGGCGTTCAACCTGCCACCGCCGGACTTCCTATCGCCGGGCGTGATGATCTTCTCATTGGCCAATATGGTGACGTGGGAATATGTCGGCTACAATATGGTGATCTACTACGCCGCGCTGAAGGCGATCCCGTCCGACCTCGCGGAGGCCGCGCGGATCGATGGCGCCTCGCCCTGGCAATTTGCGCGGCTGATCCAGTTGCCGCTGCTGTGGCCGGCGATCCTGCTCACCATCATCTTTTCGATCAACGGCACACTGCAGCTGTTCAATGAGCCGTATTTGATGCGCTCGCTCGCCAGTAACACCATCAATTCGAGCTACACGCCGAACCTTTATGCCTATTCGCTGGCGACTCAGAACCAGCAGTATGGCTATGCGGCCGCCGTCTCGTTCGTGCTTGGCATCGTGATCGCCGGTGCCTCCTACATCTTCACCCTGATCGTCAACCGCCGTCGGCCAGAGCAATGATGACTGCGACCACCGACATTGCCACTTTCGAAGCTGCCAGACGCCGGCCCGGCGAACGGCGGCGCTCTCGGATCATCCTCACGCTGCTGCTGTCATTGTTCCTCGTCTATAGCTTCGTGCCGCTGGTCTATCTGGTCCTATCGGCAACGAAGACGAACGGCGACCTGTTCACCACGTTCGGCTTCGGCTTCGGCACCGAGTTCAACCTCTGGCAGAATCTGAGTGATCTGTTCAGCCGCGACAATGGCATCTTCTCGCGCTGGATGTTCAACAGCGTGCTCTATTCGAGCGTCGCCGGGCTCGGTGCCGCGATCTTTTCTACTGCGGCAGGCTATGCGTTCGCCAAGTTCAAGTTCCGCGGGCGAAATCTGACCTTTGGGCTCGTGCTGGGCGCGGTGTTTGTCCCGCAGACGGCCCTCGTCGTGCCGATCTTCCTGCTGCTGGCACTGTCGGGTCTCAGCGACAATCCGCTGGGTGTGATCCTGCCCTCGATGATCTCGCCGATCGGCGTCTATCTGATGCGCGTCTATATCGAGCAGGGCGTCGACGACGAACTGCTCGACGCAGCGCGTCTCGATGGCGCCAGCGAGTTCGTGATCTTCCGTGCCATCGTGCTGCGGCTGGTGGCGCCGGGCATGGTGACCGTGGCGCTGCTCTCGTTCGTCGGGACCTGGAACAATTACTTCCTGCCGCTGATCGTGCTGCGCTCGCCGGAGTATCAGCCGATCACGGTGGGCCTTGCGAGCTGGTATCAGCTCGCGCAGCAGGGCGGTGGCGGCGGACAGGTGCTGTTCTCGATCATCATCACCGGCGCGCTGGTCAGCATCATCCCGGTCATCGTGGTGTTCCTGCTGCTGCAGCGGTTCTGGCAGGGCGGCCTCACCGCCGGCGCCGTCAAATAGACTATCGCCTGGAGTTTTCCGATTATGACGACTACCTCGAAATCCGCGCCTCTCTCTGTCTGGCGGCCGATCGCGACCGACACTTTCCTCGTCGGTACCCCGCATTACCCGGAGCATGTCGATGAGAGCTATTGGCAGCGCGACGCCGACCGCATGGCAGCCGCGGGCTTCAACGCGGTGCGACTTGCCGAATTCGCTTGGCATATTATCGAGCCGCATGAGGGGACGTTCGACTTCGATTTGTTCGACCACGCCATAGATCTGCTGGGCAAGGCTGGCATCAAGACCATTATGTGCACGCCGACGGCGACGCCACCGCGCTGGCTGACGGCGCGTTATCCCGAAGTGTTGCGCGTCGATGCCAATGGCCGCGCCATGAGCCATGGCTCGCGCCAGCACGCCAATCTTGCGAGCGGAGTGTTCCGCGAGCATTCGAAGCGCATCACTAAAGCGATGGCCGAGCATTATCGCGGCAATTCGCACATCATCGGCTGGCAGACGGACAATGAGCTCAATACCTCTGGATCGCTGTCCTACGGGGCGGTGACCCTGGCCGAGTTCCAGGCCTTCCTCAAGGACAAGTACAAGACCATCGCCGCGCTCAACGTTGCGTGGGGCGGGCATTTCTGGGCCACCGCCTACGACGATTTCGATCAAGTGGTGCTGCCGCTCGACTACGCCCCTGCGCCGGTCGGGCCGACCCATGTGGTCGACTATCACCGCTTCCTCGCCTTCGTCACGGCGCGGTTCCAGCACGATCAGGTGCTGATCCTGCGCGCCACCAATCCAGACTGGTTCGTCTTCCACAATCTGGGGCGGATCGATGACATCGACTTCCGCGGCGAGTTCTCGACCGATCTCGATTTTCTCGGCTTCGACATCTACCCGCATCTCGATGACGAGATGCAGCGGGTCGGCAGCGTCGGCGAGGCGCAGGCGCTGCGTCTCGACATCTGCCGCGGCTTCACCGGCAACTTCATCGTGCCAGAGCAGCAATCGGGCTTCGGTGCGCAGCCGAACTTCTCGACGCTGACGCCCGAACCCGGCGAGATGCGCCGCATGGCCTATACGTCAGTGGCGCGCGGCGCCGATGGCGTGATGTTCTTCCGCTGGCGGCCGGCGCATTTCGGCGCCGAGATCTATTGGATGGGCATCATCGATCACGACGACATCCCGCGGCGGCGCTATGACGAGGCCAAGCAGTTTGCGGGAGAGGTCACGGCGCTCAAGGACAAGATCCTCGGCACGCATGTGCGCATGGATTTGGGCATCGCCGGATCGGATTTCGACAATCAGGAGATGCACCGCTCCTGCCCCATCGGCATGCCGAGCCCGCAGGACGATGCGACGCTGCTGCATCGCTATTGCTACCGCCACAACATCGCCTGCGGCTTCATCCATCCCGAGGATGATCTCAGCAAGCTCAAGGCGCTCTACGTGCCGCATTGGCTGAAATGGACCGATGCATGGACGGCGCGGGTCGAGGCCTTCGCTAAGGCGGGCGGAACGGTAATCCTGGGCGGCCGCACCGGATCACGCGACGTTAACAACCACGTCATCCGCGACACCTCGCCGGGCAAGACGCTCTCGGCGCTGGCCGGGATCACGGTCGAGGAGTTCGGGTTGCTGACGCCGATCGGCGGCGAGGGCCTGTTCGAGCATGGCGGCCGCTTCGGCGCCAACACGGTGCGCAAGAAGCTGCCGGCGACGTCGGCGAGCCGCCAATACGAGCTCAAGATCGGGAATGCGCAGGTGACGGCGGCGCATCTTTATGAGCTGCTTAACGTCGCGCCCGGCACGGAGGTTATCGGCAGCTGGGCCAGCCGCTTCGCCGAGGGCCACGCCGCAATGACTTCGCGCAAAGTCGGCAAGGGCAATGTGATCTACCTCGGCACGTACCTCAGCGATGCTCTGGTCGAGGTGCTGGCCGATCAGGTGCTGTCGCACGCCGGTATCGTGCCGCTCATCGCCGACATGCCGGCCGGCGTCGAAGCGACAATCCGCGAGAGCAAGGACCGCCGCCTGCTGTTCATCCTCAACACGCTGGGCGAGCCGGCAAGCATCGGCAATGTCCCCGCTGGCAAGGATTTGCTCGGCGATGGCAAAGTACGCGGCGGTAAGCGGTCGCTCCCGGCCTATGGCTGCAGCATCATCGAACTCGACTAGGGATGTTGTCGAAGTCCTTCAAGCTCCAACGCCAAGGCCTTCAGGCTGCGTGTCAGCGTCTCCCTGTCCATGCCTGCATTCAATCCTTCGAATGCTATCACGGCGAGCGCCGTGGTCCGACGCTGCGCGTCACGCGTTCTCAGTGCTCCAAGCCATATGCGCAAAGGGCACCAAGGTGTACGACTTGCCCGGCAGGGATTCGCATCTGGAAGAAGAATCCCGAGTCTTCGCGCCATAGATACATCGCCCGCTCCAGGTGTACGTTTTAGGCGTACGTTTCTGGACAAGACGCGGCAATTGTGAAACAAAATCAAATATTTAGCAATAGTTGGCCCGGAGGACGTATCCGGGTGATTGGCTTTATTGGGTTTTTCGCGGGCCAAGATCAGAAGTCTTCCCGTATTGTTCCGTGTCGTCTGGCCACCGATTGGCGACTGGATGAAGAATTCGTCTGGAAGCAAGCCTGAACCCGCAACCAGCGTGGTCCGGCCAGCTTAGACGCCGCGGTCGCGGCCAAAAATGAATGCCATAGGCGATTGGTCGGCGAATTCCGCTTCGCCTTCAGCCGCTATGTCTCCGGCGCCGACCGGGTTTGGCGTCCGCCAGGTGCCCGAGGCATCGATAGCAGCAAGGGCGCTGGCGCGCCTTCGGCGTGTGCGGCGCGGCCAAATTCGCCACCATCCGCGTCCTTTGACCATATCCCGGAATTGCGCGCTCTTCATCGCTTTTCATCCGACAGCCTCGTCAGATGGACGGCAACAACACCCAAGATGGGCGTAAGGCAAAGCTGATTGCCTTGTCCGCCCCTCCTCCGAGATCGACCTTTCCCGGGTCGTGCAAGGAACAAAGCCGGCCTGTGGCTGGTTATACCAAGGCGCGAGCAGAAGCCGCTCAACAGGAGAGAGCAATGAAAAAGAACTGGAAGAAGCCGACCATGTGCCAGGTTGCAGCGGGCTTCGAAATTTCGCGGTATCTGCCGGCTGAAATCCCGCCCAGGGAATAAGCAGCAAACGTGCAGGTTCCTCTCAACAGGTGCATGCGCCTCCGTGCCGTGTGAGGACTTCGCGACAGGCTATCGCGCGGAAAACGCGGACAGGAAACCGTTTGTCGCGGAGAACTGGCTGCCGGTCAAATGGACTGCGGAGCAGGCATCGCCATGCGCGTGAAGATTATCGGGTCTGCGGCGGGGGGCGGCTTTCCGCAGTGGAACTGCAACTATCACCTGAGCCGTGTGGCTCGCGCCGCGATGGCCGGCGTGCGGTCGCGAACCCAATCAAGCCTTGCCGCATCAGTGAATGGGGTTGACTGGGTTCTCTTCAACGCCTCCCCGGACATTCGCCAGCAGATTGCACAAACGGCCGAACTGCAACCCGCAGCCGACGCACCGCTGCGCTCGACTCCAATCCGGGCGGTGGTGCTGACCAATGCCGATGTCGACCATATCGCCGGCCTACTCAGCCTGCGCGAACGACAGCCTTTCGCTGTCTATGCGACCGCAGAGGTGCTGGCGACGCTGGAGGCGAATTCGATTTTCAACGTTCTCGATCCGGCGATCGTGCCGCGGCGTCTCCTGGCGGCCGAAGAGCAAGTTGTGCTCTGCGACGCCCACGGCCATGAGACCGCCATGGTCCTCGAGAGCTTTCCCGTGCCCGGGAAGATCGCGCTCTATCTCGAGGACAGAGCCCATCCAGACGCCGATTACAGCTCAGACGCCTGCGACACGATCGGAGTCCGGATCACCTGGGCCGGCAGTCGCGGCGCCATCGTCTACATCCCGGGCTGCGCGCGCGTCGATGCCGCCTTGCGCGAGCACCTGGCCGATGCCGCCTGCCTACTGTTCGACGGCACCGTCTACACAGACGACGAGATGATCACTGCCGGCGTCGGCCAGAAAACCGGTACGCGGATGGGGCACATAGCAATGTCTGGGGAAGCAGGTTCGATCGCCGGTCTCGCCGATGTGAAGATCGGCCGCCGGATCTTCGTCCATATCAACAACACCAATCCTGTCCTCGATGAGAATTCCGCCGAACACGCGGCAGTCACGGCGGCTGGCTGGGAAGTCGCCTACGACGGGATGGAGATGGAATTTTGAGCCATTTCCGCAACGCGACCAGAGGTGGCCTGTCCAAGAGCGAACTCGAGGCCGTGCTGCGGCAGGTCGGTGCCGAGCGCTATCACATCCATCATCCGTTCCATCACAGGATGACCAGTGGCGCCCTGTCGAAGTGGGAAATGCAGGCCTGGGCGCTGAACCGATACTGTTATCAGGCCGTCATTCCGCGCAAGGACGCCATGATCCTGGCTCATGCCGAGGACCCGGCGTTTCGCGCCGCCTGGCGCAAGCGGATCGAGGACCACGACGGCGAGGACGGCTGGAGCGGCGGCATCGCGCGTTGGCTGTATCTAGCCACCTCGCTCGGGCTCGATACAGAAACCGTTAGGAGCGAAAGGCTGGCGCTGCCGGCGACCCGCTTCGCCGTCGGCGCCTATCTTTCTTTCTGCACGAACCGCACGCTGCTCGAGGCGGTCGCCTCCTCGCTGACGGAGATGTTCTCGCCGACCATCATTGACGAGCGGGTGTCGGCGATGCTGGCCAGATACGATTACATCACCGAGGACACGGTGGCCTATTTCAGCCGGCGGCCAGAACAGGCATCGCGCGATGCCGACTTCGCCCTCGCCTACGTCCTCGATCATGCCGACACGGCGGAGCGCCAGCAGCAGGCGATCGATGCGCTGGTTTTCAAATGCGACATACTCTGGGCCATGCTCGATGCGCTTCAACATGCCTATGGCGAACCGGGAAACCTACCGCCAGGCGCCTTCCGCCCGGGGGCGGCCAGATGATGGCGCAGCGCGAAAGAGCCGTGGTGTCGCTGCGATCGGCGCCGTCGCTGCCGAGGCACGTGCGCATACAATACGATTCCGTGCGGCAGGCCTTCGCCGTGCTTTCGCCGGAGAAGGTGTTCTGGCCGAACGAGATCAGCCTTGACATATTGCGTCGCTGCAATGGTCAGTCGACGGTCGGCCACATCATCGCCGATCTTGCCGCCGAATATGACGCCGAGGAGGAGGCCGTGGCGGCCGACGTCATCGCCTTCCTGCAGGAATGGACGGACAAGTTGCTGGTGAAGTTATGAGCGAGTCCCTCCTGCCTCCGATCGGAATGCTTGCGGAATTGACACATCGCTGCCCGCTGCAGTGCCCTTATTGCTCCAATCCGCTTGAACTGCTGAAGGCAAACCGCGAGCTTGATACGCAGACTTGGCTCGATCTCTTCTCGCAGACCGCCGATCTCGGCGTCCTCCAGGTGCACCTTTCCGGGGGCGAGCCGACGCTTCGACGCGACCTCGAGCAACTGATCGCCGGACTTTCGGCGCGCGGCGTGTACACCAACCTCATAACTGCCGGCGTCGGCCTTGCCGAGGGCCGCATCGAGGCTTTTGCCGAAGCCGGGCTCGACCACCTACAACTGAGCTTTCAGGGTGCCCGGCCGGCGACCACCGACCTTATCGGCAACCACCGGGGTAGCCATGAAAAAAAGCTGGAGGCGGCACGCCGCGCCCGCGCGGCCGGCCTGCCGCTCACAATCAACGCGCCGATCCATCGTCACAACATCGAGGAAGTGCCGGAATTCATCGATATGGCTCTTTCATTGGGCGCCGAGCGGCTCGAGATCGCCAACGTCCAGTATGCCGGCTGGGCGCTGGCCAATCGCAATGTGCTGATGCCCGAACGTGCCGCGGTCGACCGACAGGCGAAGATCGTCGCGGCGGCGCAGGAGCGGCTTGCCGGCGTCATCAACATCGATTTCGTCCCGCCGGATTATTTCGCCATCTATCCCAAGCCATGCATGGGCGGCTGGGCGCGCGACGCCTTCATAGTGGCTCCTGACGGCACCGTGCTGCCGTGCCATGCCGCGCAGACGATTCCTTCGCTACGCTTCGAGCGCTTCGGAGAGCGCACGCTTGCCGAAATCTGGGCCGATTCAGCGGCCTTCAATGCCTTCCGCGGCAGCGGGTGGATGCAGGAGCCGTGTCGAAGCTGCGAGCGCCGCGACGTCGACTGGGGCGGCTGTAGGTGTCAGGCGATGGCGATTGCCGGTGACGCCGCAGCTGCCGATCCGGCCTGCATCAAGTCGCCGATTCACGAGCGACTGGCCATGCTTATCGCCGGAACAGGCCGCGCGGCGGAAACTGCTGCCGCGGAGGAAGCCTTCATCTATCGCCGAATAGGCGTGGCCGACGTAGCCTGAACCATTTTACGCTGAATCGCGAGCCGAGCCAAAGCTGGAGCCGAACTGCCGGATCATGCCCGTGCCAATAAACACTGCGTCAGTTCGCCTGCCGAAAGCGGACGGTTAACCCCGATCCGCCAGACTGCAGGTTGCTCGCGCGATCAGAGGCAATGGCAGGTCCTTACAAGAAAGAACACGCCGACCCCGTACGGCACGACCAGCAACCCCAGAGCAATCCAGTAGCCGGGCTGGAGCATGGCCGCGAAATCTGAACGAAGCTGTTCCATCGAGAACCGAACGACGCGGTCGTGTGGTTGTTCCAAGCGGGTCCAGACAAACGCTTTGTCAATTGTGCCGGCAAATGGAACACGTTTTGGGCTTCGGTTTGAGGCAACATCGACTGCAACGAAGACGTTGGGCGGCCCCTTTAAAGCCAGAGCGGCCAACAGCAGCCCAAACTCTGCTGACTGGCCGCGGTTTGAACTGTGCGTAGCTACGGTCGTCGCGACATGTGCGTCCGGTCAGCGAAACGGCCCGACCCAGCGACCGTTTTCTGATTCAGCTCCGCCCAATCCGTTTCAGGATTTACTCGCCGCAGCCGGCGGAATGGTCGGTTACAAACTTTTTCGCATCGAGGAACAAAGGAACCGACTACCAGTTGGGATGATGTTCAACAACATGCATCGAGGCCATGGCACATCGTCGGTTCTCGCCACTAACTCTTGGTTTCCTGGCTTTGGCGTTCGGCTCGATGCCGCAAGGTGCTGCTTGGGCGCAGGCGCCTTGCCCTTCCGATCACGACAGGCTGCTCTCGGCGTTGAAGGCCAACGTAAAGGCGAGCGGCGGCCCGGCAAATGGCGGCTTCGAGACCAACGAATGGGCGGCGATCGTCGCCCGCGACGGTATAGTCTGCGCCATTGCCTTCAGCGGGCCCGCGGTCGATGCGCAGTGGCCCGGCAGCAGGTTGATCGCGGCTGAGAAGGCCAACACAGCCAATGGCCTCAGCTTGGCTAACATGGCCCTGTCCACCTCCAACCTTTATGCCGGGGTGCAGCCAGGGGGTCCGCTGTTCGGCTTACAGTTCACCAATCCCCCCAATCAAGCCGCGGCCTTTGCCGGCGACGCCAAGAGGTTCGGCAGCGCCAACGACCCGCTGATCGGCAAGTCGATCGGAGGCGTGGTGGTGTTTGGCGGCGGCCTAGCCCTTTACGACGGCAAGGGAATTGTGGGCGGCCTCGGCGTCAGCGGCGATTCTTCCTGCGCCGACCACAATGTCGCCTGGCGCGTCCGCGCGGGCCTCGGCCTCGACAAGGTTCCGGCCGGTGTCAATCCCAATCGCAAGGACGCCATTATCTACGATCTCAACCCCGGCGGGAAAAGCGCTTCCGGCTGGGGTCATCCGCTGTGTGCCGGGCACGAGGCCGACATAGCGGATGAACTGGGCGCCGGCGTCGGTGGTTCGACGCCAAAATGACGCAAGCAGCGCAATCGGCAAGACCCTGCGCTCACGCGGCACCTATCAAGCGCTCGGCGGCACCCCGGAAATATTCTGAGGGAATTCTTGCGGTGCTGCTGCTGGCCTGCGCTCCCTTGGTGACAGCCGCCTCGGACGCTCCGCCGTCGCCAACTATCTCGCCGCCCGCCGCGGCCGCACCGCCCGACGATGGGCAATGGACTATGCCCGCCAAGAATTATGCCTCGACCCGCTACAGCGAACTCGCCGAAATCAACGAAGGCAACGCCAAGAACCTTCAGGTGGCCTTCACTTTTTCGACCGGGGTGAACAAAGGCCAGGAAGCGGCGCCGCTTGTCGTCGGCAGCACCATGTACATCGTGACGCCGTTTCCCAACATCGTCTACGCGCTCGACCTCTCGAAGCCCGGCGCGCCGATGAAATGGAAGTACGAGCCCAATCCCGAGCCCGCCGCGCAAGGGGTTGCCTGTTGCGATGTCGTCAATCGCGGCGCGGCTTTCGCCGACGGGCGCATCTTCTTCAATACGCTCGACGGCCATACCATCGCGCTCGATGTTAATAGTGGCCAGCCAATCTGGAACGCCCATATCGGCAACATCAATATCGGCGAGACCATCACCATGGCGCCGCTGGTGGTGAAAGGCAAAGTTCTGGTCGGCAATTCCGGCGGCGAGATGGGCGTTCGCGGCTGGGTCAAGGCGCTCGACGCCGGCGACGGTCATGTCGTCTGGACGGCTTACAATACCGGCCCCGACAAGGATGTGCTGATCGGGCCGGACTTCAAACCGCATTACGACATGGACAAAGGCAAGGATCTTGGCGTCACGACATGGCCGCCAGAAGCATGGAAGATCGGCGGCGGCAACATGTGGGGCTGGATCTCCTACGACCCCGATCTCAACCTGATCTTCCACGGCACCGGCAATCCCGGGCCTTGGAATCCGGATCTGCGGCCCGGCGACAACAAATGGACATCAGGCATTTTTGCCCGAGATCCCGATACCGGAGCGGCGAAATGGTTCTATCAGTGGAGCCCGCACGACCTGCACGACTATGACGGCATCAACGAACAGGTCCTGCTCGACATGAGCTGGCAGGGCAAGCCGCGCAAGGTGCTGGTCCGGCCGGAGCGCAATGGCTATCTCTACGTCCTCGACCGGACCACCGGTGAGGTCTTGTCTGCAAAACCCTATGGCCCTGTCAATTCCAGCAAGGGCGTCGATCTCAAAACCGGGAAGTTGGCGGAAAACCCGGACAAGAAGACCGGCACTGGTAAGGTCGTCCGCGACATCTGCCCAACTGCCTCGGGCCTCAAGGATTGGCAGCCCTCCGCCTTCTCGCCGAAAACCGGCCTGCTCTACATCCCGCACAACAATCTGTGCATGGACGAAGAAGGCGTAGAGGTGAACTACATCGCCGGCACGCCCTACGTCGGAATGAACGTGCGCATGATCCCAGGCCCTGGCGGCAATCGCGGCGCCTTCACCGCTTGGGACATCGCCGCCGAGAAACCAGCCTGGAGCCTCAAGGAGAACTTCCCGGTATGGAGCGGCGCGGTGGTGACCGCCGGCGACGTGGTCTTCTATGGAACGATGGAAGGTTGGTTCAAGGCGGTGAGCGCGAAGACTGGTGACCTGCTTTGGCAGTTCAAGACCTCTTCGGGCATCATCGGTCAACCCATCACCTATCGTGGCCCGGACGGCCACCAATATGTCGCCATATTGTCCGGCGTCGGCGGTTGGGCCGGCGCGATCGTATCGGGCGATCTCGACCCGCGCGATGCCACCGCCGCGCTCGGCTTTGTCAATGCGATGAAGGACCTGAAGAACGCGACCACGGCGGGAGGCACGCTTTATGTGTTCCGTCTGCCCTGATGTATTCGGCTTGATC
Organism: Mesorhizobium sp. B283B1A; assembly: GCF_020165735.1. NCBI lineage: Bacteria > Pseudomonadati > Pseudomonadota > Alphaproteobacteria > Hyphomicrobiales > Phyllobacteriaceae > Mesorhizobium > Mesorhizobium sp. B283B1A. The sequence continues at coordinate 41,764 of NZ_JAIUIQ010000021.1, read as the reverse complement.
CACAGCGTGGCACGGAATGTATTCCCGCGGATGGCGCGCGGCATCACCGCGCTCGTCTTGCTGGTCTTACCAGCGACAGCCGGCACCCGCGAGCTCAGGGTCTGCGCCGACCCGAACAACCTGCCCTTTTCCAACGCGGCCGGTCAGGGCTTCGAGAACAGGATCGCGGAAATCATCGCCGGCGATCTCGGCGCCAAGCTGACCTACACCTGGTGGGCGCAGCGCCGCGGCTTTATCCGCAACACGCTGAAGGCAGGTCGCTGCGATCTCGTGCCCGGCACGCCGGCCAATCTGGAGATGCTGCGCACCACCGCGCCCTACTATCGTTCGTCTTATGTTTTTGTGACCCGCCAGAGCGGCCCGGATGTGACCTCCTTCAATGATCCGCGGCTGCGCGACCTGCGGATCGGTGTTCAGCTCATCGGCGACGACGGCGCCAACTCGCCGCCTGTCCAGGCGCTCGGCCGCCGCGGCATCGTCGGGCATCTCGTCGGCTACCCTGTCTATGGCGATTACTCCGCTCCCAATCCTCCGGCGCGCATCGTCGAGGCGGTGGCGAGCGGCGAAATCGACCTCGCGGTGGTCTGGGGTCCGCTCGCGGGCTATTTCGCCCAGAAGCAGAGGGTACCCCTCCGGATCACCCCTGTCACGCCTCGCATCGACGGACCGCAACTGCCGCTGATGTATGACATCTCGATGGGTGTTCGGCGCGAGGATGATGCGCTGCGCGGCGATGTGAACAGCGCGCTTGCCAGACACAAGGCCGAGATCGATGCGGTTCTGGCGCAATACGGCGTACCGCGTCTGGACATGCCCGGGAGTCCGGTGCGATGAGGCTGGCTCTGGCGATGGTGCTGCCCTTGACGATGGCCCTGGCCGCCTGCCAGCGTGAGGAGCGCGACACGCGGCCGCAATCGGCGCTCGGCTCAGGCGAGCAGCCGGCGCCTGTGACCACGCTGGAGCCGGGCGGCCAGCGACCCTCACCTTCCGAGAATAAGGCGGCGAGCTTCGAGGCCAACGCCTTCCACATGAGCGAGGGCAAACGCCTGTTCAGCTGGTTCAACTGCTCCGGCTGCCATGCCAATGGCGGCGGCGGCATGGGACCGGCCCTGATGGACGAGAAGTGGATCTATGGCAGCTCGATGGAAAGCATTCATGCCACCATCCGCGACGGCCGGCCGAACGGCATGCCGAGCTTCCGCGACAAGATCCCCGACGACCAGATATGGGAGCTTGCTGCCTTCGTTCGGTCGCTGGGCGGCAATGCACCCTCGTCCGCTGCGCCATCGCGCAATGACGACATGATGGTGCATCCCTCGGAAAACCGAATGCCGGACGCCGCCACGCTGGGGAAGTCGCCGTGAAGCGCCTCGTCTCGATGGCGTTCGCCACCGCCAGCGCTCTATTGCTCCAGGGATGCGCAGGCTGGCAATCGGCTCTCGACCCGAAAGGTCCAGCGGCGAGCGAGCTGGCATGGCTGATCTGGTTTTTCACCGGCCTCTGCGCGGTGGTGTGGGTGCTGGTGATGATCTCGGTTGCCGCGCCGTTGATGATGCGGTCGCGCGCGCAGGCGGAACCGCTTGCGATCGACGTCGGCGCGGACGGCCGGAAGCTTCGCGTGGTTCTGATCGCCGTCGCGCTGACCGCGGTGATACTGGTCGGGCTGACCTTGCTGAGCTTCTTCGCCAACAGGACGCTCGCCGCGATCGGCTCGGATGCAGCGCTGACCATTCGGGTCACGGGGCATCAATGGTGGTGGGAGGTGCGCTATGAGGATGCCACGCCGGGCCGCATCCTGACGACCGCGAACGAGATCCATATCCCTGCCGGCGAGCCGGTGAGGCTTCTTCTGACCTCGACCGATGTCATCCATTCCTTCTGGATCCCGAGCCTTTCCGGCAAGCTCGACCTCATTCCGGGCCACATGAACGTGCTCGACATCAAGGCCGACAAGCCCGGCGTCTATCGAGGCCAATGCGCCGAGTTCTGTGGCGCGCAGCACGCCAACATGGGCACCTTCATCATCGCCGAAACGCGTGAAAAGTTCGACGCGTGGTGGAACGACCAGTTGCAGCCGGCCGCGGCGCCGACCGATGCCGAGGCGAAAGCCGGCCAAGATCTGTTTCTGAGGCGCCCCTGCGTGATGTGCCACAGAATAGGCGGCACGCCGGCTGGAGGAACGGTCGCTCCCGATCTGACCCATATAGCCAGCCGGCAAACCCTGGCCGCCGGAACATTGACGATGAGCCGCGGCAATCTCGCCGCCTGGATAGCCGACCCGCAAGGTGTCAAGCCCGGATCCCATATGCCGGTGGTCGATCTTAGCGGCGACGAGCTCAACGCCATCGTGGCTTATCTCGAGGGTCTGAAATGAGCAGCGCCGATATCACAGGCGAGCGCGAAATCCCGGAGCCGGACACAGCGTCCAAGGGCGACATTGTTCCCGAACGCGACGGACCTCGCGACACCGGCATGGACGAAGCCAGCCTGCATCGCTGGCTGGCGCGGACATGGCGCACGCCTCCCGGCATCGTCGGGGCGCTGTCGAGCGTCGATCACAAGGTCATCGCACGGCGCTATCTGATCACCGCCTTCGTATTTCTGTGCCTGGGCGGGCTCAATGCCGTCGCCATGCGCATCCAGCTCTCAGGTCCCCGGCGCGGCCTGATCGGGCCGGACCTCTACAACCAGCTGTTCACAATGCACGGCGTTACGATGATGTTTCTGTTCGCTGTGCCAATCGTGCAGGCGACCGGCATCTATCTCGTGCCGCTGATGGTCGGCACCCGCAACATCGCGTTCCCTCGCCTGATCGCCTTCAGCTACTGGATCTACGTTTCGGGTGGCGCTTTCGCCTGGGTGTCTTTCGCGCTCAACATGGCGCCCGATGTCGGCTGGTTTGCTTACGTGCCGCTGTCCGGTCCCGAATTCGCACCGGGCAAGCGCGCTGACGTGTGGGCGCAGATGATCACCTATACCGAAGTGTCGTCACTGGCCGTCGCGGTGGCGACCATCGTCACAGTGTTCAAGCAGCGAGCCCCCGGCATGTCGCTGGACAAGATCCCGCTCTTTGTCTGGGCGATGCTAGTCACTTCCTTCGTCGTCGTCTTCGCGATGCCGGCGGTGATGATCACCTCCACGTTCCTGATCCTGGACCGTCTGGTCGGCACGCACATCTTCAACCCGGCGGAAGGTGGGGATGCTCTGCTGTTCCAACATCTCTTCTGGTTCTTTGGCCATCCGGAAGTCTACATCATCTTCCTGCCGGCCACTGGCATGGTCTCTTCAATTATCCCCGCCTTCGCTAGGCGGCCGACCTTCGGACACCTCGGGCTTGTCCTGTCGCTGATCGCGGTCGGCTTCCTGTCGTTCGGCCTTTGGGTTCATCACATGTTCGCCACCGGCTTGCCCAAGCTTGGCGCCAGCTTCTTCACCGCATCCAGCATGATGATCGCCATTCCGAACGGCGTGCAGATCTTCTGCTGGCTCGCGACACTGTGGGATGGCCGGCCGGTGATCCGGACGCCAATGCTGTTCGTCTTCGGTTTCTTCTTCATCTTCGTGATCGGGGGCCTAACCGGCGTGATGCTCGCCTCGGTGCCCTTGGATCTTCAGGTCCACGATACTTATTTCGTCGTCGCGCATTTCCACTACGTGCTGATTGGCGGCTCGGTGTTTCCGCTGCTTGGCGCGGCTTATTTCTGGTTCCCGAAGATCAGCGGCCGCATGATGAGCGAACGCCTCGGCCGCTGGCATTTCTGGCTGGCGTTTATCGGCTTTAATGCCACCTTTTTCCCGATGCATCTCGTCGGGCTGTGGGGCATGCCGCGCAGGGTTTACACCTATCCGGCCGAACTTGGTTGGGGAAACATCAACCTTTTCATCTCGGCCGGGGCGGTGCTCTTCTTCCTGAGCTTCGTCCTGTTCACTTTCAACCTTGCGCATGGCGCGCTGAAGGGCGCACCGGCCGGAAACAATCCCTGGGATGCCGGCACGTTGGAATGGGCGACGTCTTCGCCGCCGCCAAGCTATAATTTCGCGCGCATTCCGATTGTCACGCATGTCGAGCCGCTCTGGGCCGAGCGCGAAGCGCTGCCCGTGGCGACCGGGTTGCGGGTCGATGCACGCGAGCTTCTCATTTCGACTGTTGCCGAAGCCCATCCAGACATTCGCGAGAAATCGGCGACGCCGTCGATCTGGCCGCTGCTTGCGGCGCTCTCCGTCGGCGGTACATTTGTCTATTCGATATTTACGCCATGGGCAGTTGTCTGGGGCGCCGCACCGATCGCCATCACTTTGGTCGGATGGTTTTGGCCCAAGGGCGATCCGGAGGACGAGGAATGAACCAGCGCCCCGCCGCCGATATTTCCGGCCTGCCGACCTTTGGACATGGTCCGCGCAGCCCGACGTGGTGGGGCACGCTAGGCTTCATGGCACTCGAAGGCACCGGCTTCGCGCTGGCGGCAGGCGCTTATCTCTATCTCGCGACCCTGTGGCCCAACTGGCGTCTAAGCGCTCCGCAGCCCAACCATTGGCCGGGGACGATCGTGACGCTGCTCCTCATCCTCAGCCTGGTGCCGAACCACATCCTCAAACGTTACGCGAAGCAATGCGCGATCGGGCCGGTGCGGATCGGCATGGTGGTGATGTCGCTGCTCGGTCTGGCTCCGCTTGTCGTGCGCTGGTTCGAGTTTCCGGCGCTGAACATCTATTGGGACACCAATGCTTATGGATCGATGCTCTGGGTCCTCCTCGGGCTGCACACCACGCATCTCATAACCGATGTCGGCGACACCATCGTGCTGGCTGTGCTGATGTTCACGCGCCATGGCTATAGCGGCCGTCGCTTCGGCGATGTCGGCGACAATGTCTTCTACTGGGACTTCGTGGTCCTGACCTGGATTCCGATCTACCTGCTCATCTATTGGCTGCCGAGGCTAGGCTGAAATGCGTGCATTGCGTGTGGGAACGTCCTGGGGTGGCCTTCTGTCGGGCCCGCTGGCATGGGCACTCTCGACGCAACTGAATTATGCGCTGGTCCCCTGGCAGTGCAACCGGCAGGTCCCGGTAGTGCTTCCCTTGGCGCTGCTGCTCATCTTGTTTTCTCTGCTCGGCGGGGCGCTGTCCTGGCGGGCGAAGCGCCGAGGCGGTGCCGCTTTCAAGCCGGAGCGTACGGGCGGCACCGAACGGTTTGTCGCCAATCTCGGCATGCTATCGGCGCTGCTGTTTGCACTTGTCATCGTCATGCAAGGCAGCGCCGCGCTCGTCCTGGACGAGTGCCTGCGATGAACCTCGACGCGCTGTTCTCAACATCGATCTGCTATGGTGCCGGCGCGCCAGAAGCCGGATGGACGCTGGCACTGCCGATTACGCTGCCGCTTGCCGCCCTCGGTCTCGTCTATGTCGTGGGCGCGAGCCGGCTTTGGCGGCGCCGCCGCCGCGGCAGGACTTTGCGGCTGCGCCAGGCGCTGCTGTTCACGGCCGGATGGGGCGTGTTAACAGCCGCATTGGTCAGCCCCATTCACGCGCTCGGCGAGCAGGTGTTTGCGGCGCATATGATCGAGCATGAACTGCTGATGGCCCTGGCGGCGCCGCTGTTGGTCGCGGCCTGCCCGGCCGCGGCCTTGATGTGGGGCCTCCCCACCCGCTTCCGCCACATTCTGGGAATTGCCGGGCACGCCGGATGGTTGCAGGCGGTCTGGGCTTTCGCAACCCGGCCGCTCAGCGCGACCATTATTCACGGCGTCGCTATATGGATCTGGCACATTCCGACGGTGTTCGAGGCAGCGCTGGAGCGCGGCGTGCTGCACTATGCCCAGCACGCGAGCTTCCTTGGAACCGGCCTGCTGTTCTGGTGGGCGATCTTGCCGCGCTCCGGCCGTCAGCACAACTATGGCGGCGCGGTGATGCATCTCTTCGTCACCTCGCTGCACACTGGCCTGCTCGGCGTTCTCCTGTTGTTTTCGCCACGGCTCTGGTACCCGGAGAACGCCGTGGGGGCGGCGCTGTGGAATTTGAGCCCCCTCGAAGACCAGCAGCTTGCCGGGCTGGTGATGTGGGTGCCGGCCGGATTGATCTATGGCGGGGCGGCATTGCTGCTGGCCGGGCTGTGGATCAGGGCGAGCGGAAGGAGGGAGGCGGCGCATGCGCCCTGGCCTGTCTAAATTGCTTGCCACCGCCAGTGCCTTGCTGGTGCTGCTCACCGCGGCTGTTGCCGGGCTGACCTTGTGGTCCGATCGGGCCGCGCGCATCCGGCATGAGGCGGAGGCGGCTACAGGCGGTAACGTTGCGCGCGCTTTGCCGATCATGACCACGAACGGCTGCTCTGGCTGCCATACGATTACGGGGGTGCCGGGCGCGCAGGGGCAAGTCGGTCCTCGCCTCGATTCCAGCCTCGCCGACCGTGTCATAATCGGCGGCGTCCTGACTAACAATCCAGAGAACCTGGTCCGCTGGATACGATCGGCCAGGGACATCAATCCGCACACGGCCATGCCATCGACCAGGATTACGGAGCAGCAGGCGCGCGATATCGCGGCCTACCTCTATGCTCTGAAGTGACTAACCTCCGGGGCGCCGTGACCAAAGGCCGCGACCGGGGTCATAACCGAGCACGGCTGCCAGGAAGAATGCGAGCAGGCAGAAGAGAACGACGAGGGCTGAAACGGCATCGAAGCGCAGATATAGCGCAAAGCGGATCAACTCGACCGCGGAGCTGAACGGGTTCCAGGCGGCGATGGTTGCCAAGACCGGCCCCGCCTCGGCCAGACGCCATAGCGGATAGAGCGCTGTCGAGGCGAAGAACATTGGGAAGATCACGAAATTCATCACGCCGGCGAAGTTCTCCATCTGGGTCGAGATGGACGATACGAGCAATCCGAAGGCACCAAGCATCAGGCCGGACAGCAAAAGCGCTGGAAATACCGCCACGTAGCCGAGAGCAGGCGGCCGAACATCCCAATAGCGCGCAATAACCAGAAACAGATAAACCAGCGGCAGGCCGACGACGACGCTGGCCAGCAGCCGCGCGGCAAGCAGGTACCAGCGCGGCAACGGCGCCGTCAGCAACAGGCGCATACTGCCCATCTCGCGGTCGTAGACCATGGCCAGCGAGCTCGCCATGGCGTGGAAGAGCAGCATCATGGCCGCCAGGCCGGGCACGACATAGACATCGTAAAGAACGTAGGTCTGGTAGGGCGGCGTGATCGAGAGGCCCAGCACGGATCGGAAGCCGGCGGCGAAGATCGCTAGCCAGACCAGCGGCCGTACGATTGCCGAGAACAGACGACCGCGCTGCCTGAGCGTGCGCAGCGTTTCTCGCAGCACGATGCCCGTGAGTGCCCGCAACGCGTGATCCATCTTCATGGCGAGCCCGTCAGCGAGGCGAACGCCTCGGCCGTATTGGCCACTCCGAGAGCGGCAGCGAGGCGGTCGGCGCGGCCGCCCCAACGCACCCTTCCCTCGTGCAGAACCACGACGCGGTCGGCCGAGCTCACTTCTTCGAGGAAGTGCGTGGCCCAAAGCACGGCAATGCCACGGTCCCAGCAGAGGTCGCGCACATGCCGCTCGAGGGCGCGCCGGCCCGGCACATCAAGACCGGTGGTCGGCTCGTCGAGCAACAGAAGACGCGGCCGGTGCATCAACGCCCGTGCGATCTCGACACGCCGCCGCTGGCCGCCAGACAGAGCGCGAGCAGGATCGTCAATCCTGTCAGCCACTTCGAGCCGGCTGAGCTCCTCGACGGAACGCTCTTTGCTCAACGCCTTGGGAAGGCCATGCAGGGCAGCATGGTAGCGCAGGTTCTCGCCGGCTGTCAGGTCGAGGTCAAGCGTCGGCTCTTGGAAGACAACGCCCATTTCGGCAAGCGCAGTTGACGGGTTCGCGTTCATCGCGTGGCCGAAGACCAGGACCGACCCGGCGCGGGCGTGGTAGAGGCCGGTGATCAGCGAGAACAGTGTCGTCTTGCCGGCGCCGTTGCGTCCAAGCAGAATGCACATCCCGCCCTCCGGCACCGAAAACGAAATGTCATCCAGAACCCGCCGGCTTCCGAAACTGTGGCTAAGATGGTCGACCGACAAGGCGTTCATGGGCCGATCACCACGCCCCAGGGACCGCGGCCCACCGGCAGCGATTTCACCACTTCCTCGTTCTCGAGATCGATGAAGGAGATGTCGCCTGAATTGCCGTTTGCGCTGATCAGACGCTTCTGATCGGCGGAGAGCGCAACGTGCCATGGCCGTTGGCCAACCAGATAGAGCCGACGGACCGTCAGCGTCTTGACGTCCACTTCGGCCACCCTGTTGGCGGGTCCAAGCGCCACGTAGGCGGTCGCGCCCTCGCGGGAGATCTCCATGCCGACCGCCTGCACGCCTTCGCGTCGAATACCCGGCACGGCGAACTCGATCTTGCCAGTTTGCGCTCGAGTTGCCGTGTCGAAAACGGTGACGGTGCCCCGAATCTCCGACGAGACCCACAATTGCTTGCCGTCTGGCGTGAACACAGCCGCGCGCGGTCTGGTGTCGACCAGCAGATTGTCGACGAGTTCGAGGGTGGCTGCATCGATCAGATGGACCATGCTGGTGGTCTCCGACGTACAGGCGACATAGCGGCCATCAGCGCTGGCCGCCATCCCTTCCGGTTCCACGCCGACATCCACCGTGCCGATGACCTTGGCCGCGGCGATGTCCACCACCGACACCAGATTGTCGTTCTCGTTGGCCACGAACAGCCTCTTGCCGTCCGGATGGACCACGAAGAATTCCGGATCGGCTCCCGAGGGCAACTGCCCGACCACCCGACGTTTCGCGACGTCGACCACGTCGATGCGGTTGTCGTCACCTTCCGCGACGAACAGCAACTTGTTGTCGATCGAGAGCGCCAGTCCGCGCGGACGTCGGCCAACGTCGATCGTCGCCAGCAACGTCATCGTCGCGCCATCGACAACCGCGACGGCATTGTCCTGCTCATTGGACACATAGACGGTCTCGGCGGCGGCGGGAGCGGCAAGAGCGAGCGCCGCCAAAAGCAGCGCGATCAGAACTTGCATGTGCTCTCCTCCAGGTCGATGCCCAACGTGTCCAGCGGCGTGCGCTGGTGCAGGAAGCCCGGTTGGGGCGAGCTGGAAACCAGCAGGCGCGGCCCTGCGATGAAGATGGGCTGGCGCATCTGTCCGTCCCAGGCACGGAAACTGAGCCCCTGCCCCTTGAAGCCGGAGAGAAGAAACGCGTCGTCGCGTATGTATTGCGCGATCGCCGCGGGATCGAGACTGTGCAGGCGCGTCGCTGCCTCGCCAATGCTGCGCATCGCGAGCCAGGCGGCATAGTCGCTGGGCAGCATCCAGCGCCCGGCCTGCCTGTGGAAACGATCCTGCAGTTGGGTTGCGCCCCACTCCTCGCTGACCGGGCTCCAGCCGGTGGCGACCAGCCCTTGGGTGCCGGCGACGATCCTCGGCAGAGCAGTGCGCTCCTCCAGATAGGCGCCGAACTCATCCGCCTCGTCGGCGACCACGAGAACATCATAGTCGCTGACCTGCGTGACCGCGGGTATTTCGGTCTGCAGCGTGACATGCCCGGTATCGGCACGACCGTTGGCGGGCCTGAATGTCCACGGCTGATCGGTCGTAATCTCGGCTCCGAAGCGAGCCGCCGCCCGTCGAAAGGCGGCCGCCATCGCCTGGTCCCCGGGATGCGGCCCGACCAGCAGAAACCAGTGCTGCCAGCGTTTCCAAATCAGGTATTGCGCCAACGCATCGGCGAGCATGGCGCGGCTTGGTATCGTATGCAGCACGTTCCTGCGGCAATCGTCCTGGCGGAGCCGGTCATCCGGGGCGCGGCTGTTGAATAGCGTCATCCGCTCGGCGCCTGGGGCGGCGCTCGCCTGCAGCAACCGGTCGGCGTCGAGATCGGCGACGACGAAGCTGACGTTCGCGGCGGCGAACTCCTTGACGGCCTCGGCCGGAGCCTCGCCCGGCTTCAGGATCTTTTCCCGCAATCGGAATTGCTGGCCGAGAAACCGGCCGGTGCTGGCGTCGTCGGCAATGCCGAGCCGAGCGCCCTGCAGGCCTTCATCGGCAACGGCCTCATCCAGCGGCCCGAGCGGCAGAGGCGATTTGCGCTGTTCACCGAGATAACCGATCACCATCGTCGGCGGCTCGGCAAGTGTCGGAGCGGCTAGGGCAAGGAGCATGAGAAAAGCCAGCGCGATCTTCATTCGCGTTGGCCTTCCCGTCCGCACGGTTGGTCCGGAATAGTCGTCAGGCCCCGAGCGATCGCGGCCTGCCCATCTCCCGGCACGACAAGGTGGTGGCTCGCCGTTGACGCCATGGCCGCGAGAGGCCCGTCAAACGACTGCTCCTGGAAATTCGAAAGCAACACGAGCGCTCCGGTAACGCGGAGCAATACTAACCCCCTGGGCAAAGGAATGTTCCTGGATTCGAACGGCGTTCGTGCCGAGCCACGGCTTCGTGATAGCCGACCACTGGCTGAGCATCCCGCCCGCGGCACCGCGGCAGGCTCCGGGTTTAAGTCGATCCTCCGCCTGGCGCTGTCGCTATCGGCTCCACGCGCGTCAGAAAGGTCTCGGCGACTCGCGGAAGGTTGTCCTTCAGCCACTCGGCCATGGCTTGCTCCTTTGCGCAGGTACTGTTCACACACACGTGCAATCTCGCCCTCGCCCGCGGCATTGGAGCCGATGATGAGGATCGTATAGGACGCGATTCCATAGGTTCGAACGTGAAGCTCGCCAGAGACCTTTCATGGGCTCGTCGCCGGCGAACACGCCGCTGATCGACTGCACCGTGGCGGTCAGAGCGCAACTAGGATGTCTTGCCCGCCGAGGCTTCGACGTCCGAAAGCTTCTCGCGCACGGACGCGTCCTTCTTGTCGGCCGCAGACTAGACGGGAAAGCGAGTGACGCCGGCGGTCTTGGCCACGACCCCATCGAAAAGCTGCCGTCGTCTAGGATTCTTCCTCCGAAAGGCGCGAAGTCCGCTCGCGCACGGACTGCTCCGTCGCGTCGGCCGCAGACTTGACGATCCCGCCGAGTTGGTCGGCCAATGTGCCTGCGTCCTTGTCCTGCCGGCCAGCTTCGTGCTTGACCGTTTCATAGCCGTCGGCGGCAACCTGTTTGGCCTGCTCAAGGCCCTGGTTGAGCATGTCCTGAGAAGTGTTGCGAAGCTGTTCGCGATAGCCCCCCAGTTGCTCATCCTCCATTGCGGTGTGGGGCAGCATGGCACCTATCGCGGCGCCGATCGCGAGACCGACCGCCGCGACCGCCAAGGGCTGGTCATTCAGTAGCTCCTGAGCCGAGCGGCCGGCCTTCGCAGCCATGTCGCCAGTCGCCGATCCTGCACTCGCCGCGTTGCTCGTCAGCCCCTCGGCGGCGATCGATGCCGCGCTCGATAAGGTGTCGCCGACGCTACTTGCAGCCGAGGAGAGCGACGTGGCAGCGTCGGCGAGCGTACTGCCCGACGCTCCACCATCCGCATCGTCACGACGGCCGGGCGCCATAGCCGCCGCGTAACCGGCCGGGCGTCGGCCGCCGGTTGAAGGACCGCTGCCCAGCATGAGCCAAGCCAGGCCCGCACCTACCATCGTCACGGGCAAGGGATTGTCCCTGACCTGCGTTCTCAGGTTGTCGAGCATGGCCGAACTCTCTCCGCCGGAGAAGATGCCGGTGAATTCGTCCAGCAATTGTCCCGGTGTCATTTTGCCTCGGATGGATTCGGCCGTTTCCACTACCCTGGCGCGCGCGGCCTCCGCCTCGCGTTCAAATTCGGCTGCGGATTTCTCGTTCATCTCACTTGTTCCTTGATCACATTCGCGTCGCGCCTGAGCTGTTCCTGGGTTCGGTCGGGTGTAAGTTCGGAAGGCGCCATGCTTGCCATTCCGGTCCGCAGCAGGATGATGCCAAGAATTGCCACGACCACACCGACCAACAGGGAGGACCACCCGGCGCCCAGCCCTGCCCGTGTCAGAGCGATGACGAGTGCCTGCAGCAGCACCAGTAGGGCCGCGAGCAGGCAGATCGCGCCGCCCAGCACCTCGGCGGCGCCCGATCCCGCTTTGGTAAGCTTTTCGGACAGCTCTGCCCGCAAAAGTCGGGCTTCGGTTTGCACCAGCGTGGTGGCGTGCTGGGCCAGGTCGGTTACCAGGGTCGCGAGGCTGGGATTGTCTTGCGTGTTCATCTGTCTTGCTCCGCATGCTGCGTGGCGACATCATCGCCGATACGGTCGAATCCCCACGAGCCGTCAGCCCGTTCAGCCGGCTGAGCAGTCTGCGAGTTGGCGTCTTCCGAAGCATTCTGAGATGCTTGACGGCTTGCCGGTGGAGAAGCCTTGATGAACCGGCCGAGCGCCAGTCCGGCCAGCACCGATCCAGCAAGGAGGACACCGGGATTTTGTCGGCCAAAAGACTGCATGTCCTCAAGCACCTGTCCGAACGGCTTTTGTTTCAGTGACGAGGAAAGCCGCTCCAGGCCACCGGCGGCGTCCAGCGCAAATTTCGATGCGGTCCTTTCGTCGTTGTTGGCCAGGTGATCGCTGGCCGCGCGCAGTGCGCCGCCCAGTGCCGCCAGGCTCGATCCGACGTCGCGCTGCGCCTCCTCCGCCTTGTCGGAAATGACCTGCGTGGCTTCTGTTGCGTACTCGCCAGCCTTGCTGGTCAGTTCGTCGCGAGCATCGTGAAGCAACTCGTTCGCGCGTTCTTTTTCCTGACGAAGCCTGTCGGAGACATCACGTTTCGCCTGGTCGAAATCAGAGGGTTTACGGCCCTGGCCGTCATCACTTTGCATGGTCACCACCTAGCGAAAACCGAGGAAAGAGAGGACAGCAAGCACGACAACGACAAGGCCGATAAGATAGATAACACTGTTCATGGCACGTTCCTCCTTGGCTGCCCAACTTCGAGAAACGTTGGATGTTCCATGAACGAAAGGTTTTGCGATCGAGCCGTGGTGCGTGTGCTTTGTCAGCAAAACATGTCAGGAATGGCCTGCCCGGCCCTGGCGTGTTCGATGCCATTGTTCGACATTCGACAGGGATGCAACGATATGCCGGGCTGGGGTAATCAGCGATGGCCGTCGCCGGGCGCCAAACCAGCAGCGCGACCTCTGCCGCTATCCCTGTTTCAACAGCCTAACGCGCCGGAGAGCCTGGCTGTTGCCTTCTGTCGGCAGGAAGAGGGACCACATTATCTTGCCTGCCCCAGCGTCTCCGACCGGATTTGGTCCGGCCTGCTCAAAGCCGGCGCCATTATATGATTGCAGGTCTGCGACGCCAGCTGCCTTCAAGGCGGCGCGCACCTGAAACAGCCGGATGAGTTCCGGTCGCAACCCGTCGCTTCTCCGGGCGGCGATCGCATGCAGTGACATGAAATTGTACATCTAACTGGCCTTCCACTGCAAAGCGGGCGATCAGCTCCTTCGTCCAGCGACCGCCTTCGCTCGTCTTGCGGCCTCGAAATCAATGGATACGGATACGGCTATGTTGCCGCTGCCATCGCGAACCCGCACCGCCCAACCGTTCCGAGCGGCCGCGATGCCGAACAGCGCACTGGACCATCATCTGCCGAGCGACCAGCGCGGCTTCAGCGAGCGGCAGTTGCCGGTCGGACAAGACAGTGGTGGTGGCGATCTTTTGGCCGCCTTCGCCGAGAAACTCGACCACGATATTCTCCGGCCCGATATGTACGGCTGTATCGAGCACCTGCATCTTCGCCTCATCGTTTGCGTGTGATCAAAACAAAAGCTGCCCCGGGTCCGAAAGTTCCTCCGAGCAGGAATGTTTCCGCGGGGGATTTTCCTGGAACACACCGAACCGTGCTTGAGAGATGGCGCTTGCCCAAGATACTGTTCACCGCGCCAACCCGAATGTCAGGACGATAATGATCCAAAGGTTTCCCGTGACGCTGTCCAGCCACGCGCGGCGCTGGGCCGTTGAACTCACCGAACAGAAAAGCGTCACCGGGACGGACGGCGAGGCCGCTTTCGGCCCGTGGTTGGCGGGCGAACTGCGACGGGAGACAGCATTCCGGAACGCCGAGGTGTGGACGATCGAGATCGGACCTCGGGACGGCCGTCACTGCGTGGCGATGCTGCTTCGCGGCACAGGACGCTCAACGGTGCTTTTGACAGGTCACTACGACACCGTTGGAACCAGCGACTATAGGCACTTGGAGCATCTGGCCACTCGGCCAGAGGCCCTGACACGAGCACTTCGCGATTCCCTCGTCGCAGCCGAGGCTCCAGCCGCCAGATTGGCCCATCGCGATCTCGCGGGCGGCGATTTCCTGGCCGGACGTGGCCTTCTCGACATGAAGGCCGGCCTTGCGGCGGGCCTATCCGTATGCGCCGATTTCGCCGGAGAGGCGAAGCCGTCTGGAAACCTGCTTTTTATCGCCGTGCCGGACGAGGAGAACAATTCCGCCGGTGCCCGCAAGGCGGCACGGATGCTGCCCGAAATCTGCGAAGAGCGCGACCTCGATCTGATCGCGGCAATCAATCTCGACGCGATCGCTGATGACGGCGACGGCAGCAAGGGACGCGTGATCGCCCTGGGAACAGTGGGCAAGCTGCTTCCCACCGCCTTTGTCGTTGGCGTTCCCACACATAGCGGTTTTCCCCTGAATGGCCTCAACGCGGCGGCCATCGCCGCCGCAATCGCTGCTCGGCTGGAATGGGCGCCCGAACTCACCGAAGAGGGTGGATCGGCACCAGGCACGCCGCCCAGCCTCCTTGGGATACGGGACGGAAAGACCGGATACGATGTCACCACGCCGCGGGTGGCCTATGCCAGCTTCAATGTGCTGAGCTATCGCCGGACACCCACTGAGATGCTCGACCGGTTCGACAAATTATGCGCCGAAGCGGCCTCGCGCCTTCTCCAGGAACTGCAGAGCCGCGTCAGTGCAACGACAGGCCAGGTCGACACGGCAAGGTCTGTTCCGGTCCACCGGTACGAGACTTTGATAGAGCGTCTGGGCCAGCCGGAGCGGGCGCAACTCGAAGCTGTTGCCGCCTCGATTGCTGCCGGCGATCTCGCGCTGCCTGAGAAATGCCGATTGATAACGGAGCAGGCTTGGGAACTCAGCCGGTTGACGGGGCCGGCCATCGTTACAGGCTTCGGGTCAATCCCTTATCTGCCGACGAACCTTTCCGAACTGCCGGCCGCCGCCCGGTTGCGAGCCGCCGCCGTCACCGTCGCCGCCGAGGCGATGGCGCGCCACGGCAGCGCGGTCGGTTGCACGGACTATTTCGCCGGCATCTCCGACATGAGCTTCCTTGGCGAAGCCGAGGAATCCTCTCTCGACATCGTTGCCCGCAACACGCCGGCCTGGAAGGACAGCGTGCGATGGCCACCGCGGCGAGCCCTGGCCAACATTCCGACGATCAATATCGGTCCCTGGGGACGAGACTATCACACGCCGCTCGAGCGACTGCATGTCGGGTATGCGTTCGAGGTCCTGCCACAGCTCGTTCGCGACATTTGCCGCAAGCTCCTTGGATAGGACGCGGCGTGCAGAATGGCAGTGATCATGCAACCTTTGAAAACAGAGCGACGTCGCATCTGGCCAAGCCGTAACGCCACCGGTGATCGGTTGCGGCAACCCGGCTCTGGTAGAACAGTGAAAGCTGGCTGCCTTCGATCATCACCGTCGAGTGACCATTCTCTCCCGGCTGCCCCGGTTCGAGCACCGGGCCGATGGAGACGTAGGGTCCGCTGACCTCGTCCGCGATGGCAAAAAACACCCGTTGCCGGTTCCCCCGAAGGCCATTCGGAAGAAAGCAAGTTGCGTTGAGCAGCACTCGGCCATCCGGCAACTCGACCAATTGTGCGCCTTCTATGCCCCATTCGTAATCTGGATCCTCTCTCGTATTGTGATGAGGAACATCGTTGTGGTCGAGGATCTTGCCGATCCGCTTCCAGGGACCGAACCAGGAATCGGACTGGCTGCGCGCCAGATAGATGTCGGGCTGAGGCACCCTGGTGAATTTCGGCATGGCCGAATAGGCGAGGTAGCGCTTGCCGCCAATGACCGCTGGATGCGGATCGTAGATACCATCCTCCTCCGTGTCCGGGATGGCAAGGATGGCCGGGCTGAGAACCACCCAATGGAACCCGTCGTTGGAAATCGCGTGCTCGCAACGGCCACCAGACTTCATGAACTCGGTCTGAATAAACATGTGGAACACCCCGCTTTCGTGGATCACACCGGGAGCCGCGACACCAGTGCCGTTGATCGGAAGTTCGATCGGCTCATGCTCGGTCCACGGGCCATAGAGGTCGGGCGCCGTGGCATGCAGGATTCTCCACGTCTCGGTCGTGACCGTGCCGCTTGAACCGAAGACGTGCCACACACTGCCATCGAAGACAGGGCACGGGTCCTTGAGATCATCCACGCTTTGCGGATGAAACAGCGGGAAAACGTTGGTTTCAAAATCGATCTTCATGTCAGCCCCGGAATTCGCCCTAGCACTCGGACCCGCGCAGCGATGAAGGCGAATCAATTTGATGTCTCGCGCACTTTATAACCAACGAGTTCAGCGCAAATGCGGCAATGCCGCTCTCCACCGCATTCCTCTGGTCGACCGCGCTTTCAATGGCAAGCAAGCGCCGACAGCCATTCCCGACGCGGCAGTTTGAGCTTCGCGCTCGTCGACCAACGGATGGGCTGAGCCTCTCCATTTCACCTTGGAACAACTCACCCGATCGAAAGTTAGAAGCTTGAATCGAAGTTTAGTTCTCCTTCACCCGCGATTAACAAATGTTAGTCGTAAAATAAATTAGCGTCTATAAAAAGGAATATGTCAATGGAAGCAGCCTTGGGCAGGGTGGCCAGAAGTAAATACCCCCGTCGCGAAAATCTATTGGTTTGCTTCTCACACCTTCGATGGAATTTTGTTCATCAACGCCCACAGCATATTCTCACTCTCGCGTCCAAGCAGCAGCGAGTGGTCTACTTTGAAGAACCTGTTTTCGAAGACCTGACACATCCGCTTATGCGGACGAGCGAGGCGTCGTCAAACATTCTGATTGTGACACCGGTGCTCCCGCTCGGCACGTCGCCCACGAAAGCAGATGCCGTCCAGCGGAGATTTGTTCAGCAGGCAATCGCTGCCATGCCGCATAGTCGCTTGATCGCTTGGTACTACACCCCGATGGCTCTTCGCTTCACGGAGTATCTCGACGCAGACATATGCGTCTATGACTGCATGGACGAACTCTCCGCGTTCAAGAATGCTCCGCCAGAACTGGGGCAGATGGAAAAGGCCCTTCTGCGCCGCGCCGATCTCGTCTTCACCGGCGGCCTGAGCCTGTTCGAGACCAAGCGCCGCTTGCATCATGAGATCTACCCCTTCCCCAGCAGCATCGATGTGCAGCACTTCCACAGGGCGAGGAAGCCGGGAAAGGACCCAGCCGATCAGGCCGACATTCCCCACCCGAGGGTGGGATATTTCGGCGTCATCGACGAGAGACTGGACGTTCGTCTCGTGGTGCTGGCGGCAAAGACCATGCCCGACGTCCATTTCGTGATGCTCGGCCCCGTGGTCAAGATTGATCCTTCAAGCCTGCCGCAAGCCGAAAATCTGCACTGGTTGGGTGCGAAGCCCTATTGCGAGCTACCCGACTATTTGCGCCATTGGGATGCCGGGTGGATGCCGTTTGCGCTCAACGAAGCGACCCGTTTCATCAGCCCGACCAAGACGCCGGAGTTCCTGGCTGCGGGCCTGCCGGTCGTCTCGACGGCAATCGTGGATGTGGTGCGCAGCTACGGTGCCGCCGGCCTGGTGGAAATCGCCGACAGTGACGATCTGGAAATCAAGCTGCGCTCCGTTCTTTCGCGACCGCATCAAACCCTCTGGCCGCGAGTCGACGCCTATCTCGCGAACATCTCCTGGGAGAAAACATGGAATGCCATGGCAGCTCACATTGAGCGTGCCCATCAAGGCAAGAAGGTCGTCCCCCTTCGCAGGAGCGCATAGCCATGTTCGACTGGCTGATCGTCGGCGCAGGGTTTGCCGGCAGCGTGCTTGCCGAAAGGATAGCTTCGCAACGTCATGAGAGCGTGCTCGTGGTCGACCGCCGCGGCCATATCGGCGGCAACGCCTATGATTGCTACAATGAAGCCGGCATCCTCATCCATCGCTACGGGCCGCATATCTTCCACACCAACAGCCAAGCGATCGTGGAGTACCTGTCGCAGTTCACCGAATGGCGGCCGTACGAGCATAGGGTGCTGGCGGCGGTGGACGGGAAACTGGTTCCCATCCCGATCAATCTCGACACGATCAACCGCCTTTATGGGCTCAACCTAACCTCGACGCAGCTGGAAGATTTCTTTGCGTCACGACGCGAGACGGTAGAGGACGTTCGCACGGCCGAGGACGTCGTCGTCAGCACCGTGGGACGAGAGCTCTATGAGAAGTTCTTCCGTGGCTACACAAGGAAGCAATGGGGCGTCGATCCCAGTCAATTGAGCAAATCGGTGACAGCACGAGTGCCGACCCGAACCAATCGCGACGATCGCTATTTCAACGACAGCTTCCAAAAAATGCCGGCTGGCGGGTACACACGGATGTTCGAACGCATGCTCGATCATCCGAATATCAAGATCCTGCTCCAGACCGATTTCCGCGAAATTCGTGAGAAGATACCATTCAGGCGCCTGGTTTATACCGGCCCGATCGATGAATATTTCGGCTGGCAGCTTGGGCACCTTCCCTATCGCTCGCTTCGTTTCGAGCACGTTACGCTGGACCGCGAACAGTTTCAGCCGGTCGCCGTCGTCAATTATCCCCAGACGGAAGATTACACACGCATCACGGAATACAAACATCTTACCGGCCAGCAGAGCTCGCGGACCAGCCTGACCTACGAATATCCCACCGACATCGGGGATCCATACTATCCGGTGCCGCGGGCCGAAAACGAAGCGCTCTACAAGCGCTATGAAGCGCTCTCCGCAACCTGTCCCGACGTGTGGTTTGTCGGTCGCCTGGCAACATACCGCTATTACAACATGGACCAGGTGGTCGGGCAGGCCTTGGCTACTTTCTCCCGCATCCAGAAGAGCGTCCCGGGTCCGCCATTGGCGGAGTTGGCGGTAAGCTCCCCCGCATACAGGACCTAAGCTCGGGGGCGCAAAATCAAAAGGAGAACTACGATGGACACAAACTTCGATTCAGAAAGCCGTGAGATATTCGTTGTTGGTTTGCGCAACGCCCACGCCATGGAAAACCAGGCGCTATCGATAATGAAACCCCAAGTCGAGCGTATCGAGAATTATCCAGAGGTGGCCGATCGTTTGCGTCGGCACATTCAGGAAACCGAAGGCCAGATCACGCGACTTGAGGCCGTCCTGGACGGTCTCGACGAGGAGCACTCCACTCTCAAGGATACGGCGTTGTCGATGGTTGGCACCATGGCTGCCATGGGGCATTCCATGGCCGGCGACGAGATCATCAAGAACAGCCTGGCGAATTTCGCATTCGAAAACTACGAGATCGCCGCTTACAATTCGCTGTTGGTGCTGGCCGAGGCCGGTGGTTTTCAGGACGCCGAAAGGGTTCTCAAGCAGAATCTGAGCGAAGAGGAAGCCATGGCCAATTGGCTGAAGGAAAACCTGAGCGACGTCACCTTGCGCTATGCCAAGTTGCGCGAGGCCGGGGAGACCGCAAAGAGCTGATCCATAAGGGCGCGGGCGTTCATGACAGACGCCCTGCCCCGGACCACACCCGTCAGCCCGTCCGTTCCGCGGTGAACAGATTTCGCTGACGGACCAGTTCGTCCGCGATGGGCTGACGGAGGCGTCGCATGCCATCCGCTTGAATGACAGAAAACAGCCCTACCTCCGCATGTCGCGAATTGTCCCAGCCGGGGTAGGCTGTTATCGGGTACAGGCAAATGCCCTCGATCGGCGCTTCCGAACTCATGGCGGCGCGCACCTCGTCGCAGACATAGTGGAGCCAAGCCGGCCCGCCGGATCCCTCGGAACCGGTCTCGGCGATGAACATCGGCTTACCGTACCGACGAGCGACTTCGAGCAACATTTCCGACAAAGCGCGGTACTCATGATGTCCCATCGGTATCGTCGGCCCGTTCAGGTACCATTGATTGTGCGGGTAAAAATTCAGGCCCACGACATCGACAACATCTTCGCTCCCACCCAACTCGGGTTCGACGCGGCCCAGCAACATGTCGTAAGCTTCGAACTGCCCCTGACGGGCGTTTTCGGCCCGACGCCGTTCGCCGCGGGTTCCGTCGCGAGGAGCGATATGGATAAGCGGCTCGGCCCAGACAAATCTGCAGGCGGGGTCGATCTCGCGCATTGCACGCACGCCCGCGATGGCAGCCTTCACGAGATGCCGCTTGAACCATCCCCGTTTTTCCGGCCCCACGCGCGGGAAGTAACCGACCTCGACAGCCCATGCGAAAAAGGAGATCTCGTTGATCGGGCAAAACAGAGGCGATGTTCCGGCGATCGTACGGTGCACTCTCACGGCTTCCGCCGCGAACGAGGCATAGGCATCGATGAAATCCAGCGATCCCTGGTCGACATGGTCTGGAGATCCGTAGTGGAAGATGTCCCAGATGACCTGGACACCTGCCGACCGGGCGGCCTCGACCATCGGTGCCCAACTTGACCAGTCATAGGTCCCGGGAGCGGTTTCGATCAAATGCCACCGCAGCCCGTCGCGAATGGTGCGAAGGCCGAGTTCGGCGCAGCCGCGATAGTCGCCTAGGGCATGCAAATTATGCGAGGTCGCGCGGATAAGGTCGAGGCGAACGCCGTCCTTGCGTCGGTGCGAGGAGCACTCAAAGCCCGCCATGAAAAAACTGGCGAACCGCGAAACTTCCGTATCCGAAGCCTCCGCCTGGTGCTCGTGCCTGCGTCCCATATCGCTCATTCGAAGTCTCCTTCGGCCAGTCGGCTTCAACCGCCTTGCTCGGACCGGGACCGCGTGGCGAAATACTGCGCATCCAACTGGGCGCGTTCTTCGTTGCTCAGTCCGGCATACCCTCATCCCCTCGCCCTTGCCTGACCGGGTAATGCCGAACCGATTGGTCAAGGCTTTGTTCCTGTGGTGATGCCGGGAGCTGGGTTGCGAATGAGGAACAAGCAGGCCCGCGCCAAGTTCGGGCGATGTACACGGCCGCCGATCAACCCGAGCGGCTGCTCGGCAACAACAGAGGCACGGGATCACATGACCGTTCAGATTCAACTTTCCGAGATCGACCACGCCAGACGCGAGGATCGTGGCGATGGCGCTTGGAGCATCGCACCGGATTTGGGCTATTTGCGGCTGGCAATCGTCAACGTCGTGTTCTTCGGCGCGCCAGGCGGCGGTGATCGGAACTGGGTGCTGATCGACACGGGGTTGCCGACGTCACGCAGCAGCATTCTCGCGGTCGCGGAAAAGCGGTTTGGCACGAACACACGGCCAGCCGCAATTATCCTGACCCACGGCCATTTCGACCATGTGGGGCCGGTTCTGGACCTTGCCAACAAGTGGGACGTGCCTGTCTTCGCGCACCCGCTTGAGCGTCCTCACTTGGACGGGACAACATCCTATCCGCCGCCGGATCCGTGGGTCGGGGGTGGACTGATGGCCCTGCTTTCACCGCTTTTTCCACGCGGGCCGATCGATCTTGGCAGCCGTTTGGAGATCTTGCCGGGCGACGGATCGATCCCCGGAATGCCCGGATGGCAATGGCTGCATACACCCGGGCACGCTCCTGGGCACATCTCGCTCTGGCGCGAGGAAGACGGCTCGCTGATCGTGGGGGACGCGTTCATCACCACCGGCCAGGAGTCCGTCTATGAGGTTGCTGTCCAGGATCTCGAGATGCATGGCCCGCCGCGCTACTTCACGCCGGACTGGGAAGCGGCAGAAAGATCCGTTAAGCAACTGGCTGCGCTAAAGCCGCGGATGGTCATCAGTGGACACGGCGCGGCTGCTGCGGGAGCGGGCATGCGTCAAGCTCTCGACAGCCTGGCGGAGCGGTTCAGGGAGTTCGCCGTCCCGCCCAAACTGAAATTCGTGCGCGAGCCAGCGACGGTCCCAAATAGTTGAGTTCGGTCTGTACGAACGGCAGTAGTCCGCGGCTGCTCCGATAATCCAGCGCGGGGCGAAATCGACGGGATCCAGAACCCCACACTGCGACCGCGACCGACAACGATGCGCAGGCGCGTCGGGAACAAACCAAGGCGGCGCCAGTTAGGACGTCCGTTCGCGGCGGCGAAGTGCATCGAAGTTCTGCGTCAAGGTAAGCCTTCAGATGGAAAACGCGATGAACGCGTGCCCTTATGACGCGTCCTCTCCAGGGTTCAAGGCGAAGCCGGTGTTGTTGCCATCCAGCGCCAAGTTGGCGAACGCACTGCTCTGGATCCCGGCAATCGCAGTCTTGCCCGGTTGCGCGGGCGGTGTGCTCGACCCGCAAGGGCCCATTGGCTGGGGCAACCGCACGATCCTGTTGAACTCGCTGGCGGTGATGCTGGTGATCGTTGTTCCGACGGTTGTTGCGCTCCTAGCCTTCGCATGGAAATTCCGCGCCTCGAACAGCAACGCCCGCTATGATCCGGAGTTCACCTATTCGGGGCGCATCGAGTTGATCGTCTGGTCGATCCCGACGCTCACCATCCTCTTTCTTGGCGGGCTGATCTACTACGGATCGTACCAGCTTGATCCGCGCAAACCGATCCCTTCCGCGCAGCCACCGCTCGACATTGAAGTGGTGGCGCTCGACTGGAAATGGCTGTTTCTCTATCCCGAGCAGGGTGTGGGCGCGGTCAACCAACTGGTCATCCCGGCCGGCGTTCCGGTGCGTTTCAAGCTGACCTCAGGCAGCGTGATGAACACGTTCTTCGTGCCCCAGCTTGGCAGCATGATTTACGTTATGAACGGCATGCAGACCGAATTGCATCTGCAGGCCGACCGCGAAGGCAGCTATTTCGGTCAGTCGGCGCACTTCAGCGGCGACGGCTTCTCGGATATGAACTTCAAGGTGAGCGCGGTTTCAGCTGATGCCTTTGCCCGCTGGGCCTCGTCGCTGCGCGGCGGCGGCGGCGTGCTCAACGCCAATGCGTATCGCGAGCTCGCCCGGCAAAGCACAAACGTGCCGCCGGCCGCGTTCGGCCATGTGCAGCCTGGGCTGTTCGACGCAGTTGTTCAGCAGACACTGCCGCCCGGTCCGGGACCTTCTGAAAGCGCGTCCAGCGGCGAGCCACAGGTGAGGCCAAAGGCAAGCCCCGCGGCGGCGGCGCCACCGATGGCGCATAGTCCACAGGCAGAAGCGGCAGAATGACGATGCTGGGCAAGCTCGATTGGTCGGCCATTCCTTTTGATCAACCCATCCCGCTCGGTGCAGCGCTCGGCGTCTTTCTGGCAGCAGCCGCCGTGCTTGGCTGGATTACGGTGAAGGGCTATTGGCCCTATTTGTGGAGCGAGTGGATAACCTCTGTCGACCACAAGCGCATCGGCGTGATGTACATTGTGCTGGCGATGCTCATGCTTCTGCGTGGCTTCGTCGATGCCATCATGATGCGCACACAACAGATGCTGGCGATCCACGGACCGGGCTACCTGCCGCCGGAGCATTACGACCAGATCTTTTCCGCACACGGCACGATCATGATCTTCTTCGCGGCGATGCCTTTCATGGTCGGCCTGATGAATTTCGCTGTACCGCTGCAGCTTGGCATACGCGATGTCGCTTTTCCGACGCTCAATTCCGTCAGCTTCTGGTTGACGGCTTCCGGAGCCCTGCTGGTCAACATCTCGCTTGTCGTCGGCGAATTCGCGCGCACCGGCTGGCTGCCCTATGCTCCGTTGTCGGAAATCACCTACTCACCGGGTGTCGGTGTCGATTACTATCTGTGGTCGATCCAGATCTCCGGTGTCGGAACGCTGCTTACCGGCGTCAACCTGGTGACGACTATCCTCAAGATGCGCGCGCCCGGAATGGGTTATCTGCGAATGCCGATGTTCTGCTGGACCTCGCTCGCATCCAACCTGCTTATTGTCGCGGCCTTCCCGATCCTCACCGCCACGCTGGCGATGCTGACGCTGGACCGCTATCTCGGCTTCCATTTCTTTACCAATGAAGCCGGCGGAAATCAGATGATGTTCGTCAACCTGATCTGGGCCTGGGGCCATCCCGAAGTATACATTCTGGTGCTTCCCGCCTTCGGCATCTATTCCGAGATCTTCTCGACTTTCTCGTCAAAGCCGCTGTTCGGATACCGTTCGATGGTTGCGGCCACGATGTTCATCTGCATCGTATCCTTCATGGTTTGGCTGCACCATTTCTTCACCATGGGCGCCGGAGCGGACGTCAATGCAGCCTTCGGTATTGCCACGTCGGTCATCGCCGTCGGCACCGGCGTGAAGATCTACAACTGGCTCTTCACCATGTATGGCGGGCGCGTTCGCTTCGACACGCCGATGCTTTGGGCGCTCGCTTTCGTGACCACCTTTACTGTCGGGGGCATGACTGGCGTTCTGCTTGCCGTCCCGCCGGCCGACTTCGTGCTGCACAATTCACTTTTCCTCGTCGCACATTTCCACAACGTCATCATTTCGGGCGTGTTGTTCGGCGCGTTCGCCGGCTTCACCTACTGGTTTCCCAAGGCGTTCGGCTTCCGCTTGCACGAAGGCTGGGGAAAGGCGGCATTTTGGGTCACCTTGGCCGGCTACATGCTGGTCTTCGTACCACTCTATATCGTCGGTCTGCTCGGCATGACGCGGCGCCTGCAACATATCGACATGGATCTTTGGGCGCCATGGCTGGTGGTGGCCGCATTCGGCGTGCTGGTGATGATCGCCGGCGCCGCACTGCAGATCGCACAGCTTCTCGTCTCGATCCGGCATCGCGACGAACTCCGCGATCAGACCGGCGACCCGTGGGATGGGCGTTCGCTGGAATGGTCGACATCGTCGCCTCCCCCCGTCTTCAACTATGCGCGGCTGCCTCACGTCGAGGACGAAGAGCCCTACTGGCGCATCAAGCAACGAGGGATCGAGCAGAACGCAGCCGAGGAAAAGGAATACGAGCCTATCGAGATGCCGCGCAACAGCCCGACAGGCTTCGTCACCGCCTTCTTTAGCACGCTGATCGGTTTCGCGCTGATCTGGCACATATGGTGGCTAGCGATCGTCGGCTTCATCGGCGCCTACATCACCTTCGTCGTCTTCGCCTGGCGCGATCATGGGGACTACGAGATCGCCGCCGACGAGGTCGCGCGCATCGACCATGACCGCGAGGCCGCGCAGTCGGCCTGGCTGCGGCGCTGGGAGCGGCCGGTATGAGCAATCACGCATTCTCCAGCGTCATCACCGCCGGCACCCGGACACGCGACCCCTACCGGCTTGATCGCGCCGATCGGCATGGCGCGCGATCCGCGACAGGCCACGGAGAGGGTGGCCCAGCCTCCAAGTTCGTCACCGTGGCCTACGGGTTTTGGATCTTTCTCCTGTCGGACATCATCATATTCTCAGCCTTCTTCGCCGCCTATGCCGTCCTCGCCAAGGCGACCGCCGGCGGACCCACCGGCAAGGAATTGTTCGAGCCCACCCGCGTTGCCGTGCAGACGGGTCTCCTGCTCACGTCGAGCTTCACCGGTGGCCTGGCAACGCTCGCGACCCACCGCAGATCGATGGCTGCCACGCAGTTTTGGCTTCTCGTCACCGGGTTGCTCGGGGCAGCCTTCCTGTTCCTGGAGGTGCAGGAGTTCGCGGCAATGATCGGCGAGCAGGCAGGCCCCTCGCGCAGCGCATTTCTTTCAGCCTTCTTCGCGCTCGTAGGCTGCCACGGGACCCACGTCGGACTTGGCCTTCTCTGGCTAGGCACAATGATGGCGCAGCTGTGGGTAAAGGGCTTTCGGCCGGACACTTTGCGACGGCTCCATTGCTTCGGCCTTTTCTGGCACGCACTCGACATCATCTGGGTTGCCATCTTCACCCTGGTCTATCTGCTGGGAGTATCGCCATGACCGAGACTGAGAGCAGGCCCGGCGAAGTACAGGACCGCCGCGATTCAGCACCGGGCGAGGAACGCATCACAGAGCACGAAATGGCTGGGGGGCTTTTAGGCTACCTGCTCGGCTTCGGCCTCGCCATCCTGCTGACGATTGCCTCATTCATGGCGGCGCAAACGAACCTGATATACCAGCCGGCGGTGATCTCGGCCCTGGTGGTGCTCGCGGTCGCGCAGATGGGTGTGCATCTCGTCTTCTTTCTGCACCTGACCACCGGACCGGACAACACCAACAACATCCTGGCCCTCGCCTTCGGCGTGCTGATCGTGGCGCTAGTGGTTCTGGGCTCGGTCTGGATCATGGCCCACCTGAATGAGAACATGGCTGCCATGACGGCCCATCAAGCCGGAACGATGCCTTGAGCGAGCAGCACCCCCGCGCGAGCACCGGAGCTCATCTACCGGGATTCAACAGGCCAAACGAGCGCTCTCTTCCAGCTCATTTGGCCGACACAAGGGTCTCTTTCCTGCGCGCCGGTGACTTGCGGCGAACGCGCCGCTTGACAACGGTGCTCAGCGCAACCGGCGGATCTCTCGATAGCGCCCCTGTCACCGCGCTCACCATGTCGAGCGCGACGAAGTCCGCATTGATGGCGTTGGCTAATTTACCGGTCGTCTCTCCATGGTTCTCGCCGTTTCCTCCCCAGAACACAACGCCCACCCGTATCGCTGGATTGATGCGTTTTAGGCGCCGCACCATAAACCGCGCATGTTTGACGGAGTTGCGGTTCAAGAACCCGATCACGACAGTGTTCAGCCCATCCAGCTGCAGCCGGCGAATGCTAGCCGGAAGCAGCTCTGCAAAACTGGCCTTTGACGTGACCGCGCCTTGGGTCAGCAACACCTGCCCTAGCATCGCCGCCGCCGCGTCGTCGAGTTCGCCGCGTCCGCCGGCACAAACTACGGCCAGGCCGGTACCGTCCGGGAGATCGATGTCCTGTCCCGCTTCCGCATCGATTGCCTTCTCCTTGTCCGAACCAGACGCATCACCGGCGGCGAGATCGTCCTCCTCCGCTTCCTCCTGAGCGCTGTCGTCAAGATTCGCCACCAATATCTGGGCGCTGGCAGCCAGCTGCCGCAGTTGGTGATCATCCATCACGCCCCTGACGCGGTCTTGTTCTCCGAGCAGCAGGGCGGGAACCGCGACCTTGCCGTAGAACTCGAACAGATATTGTTCCTCTAGAATTTCCTCGGCGTGGTCCGTGGCTTCATCTGGATCGCCGGCCAGCAGCCGCTGATACAGCCGGGCATGTGGCTCGAGCACCGGTTCGTTGCCAAACAGAACGTCAAGGAACTCGAACTGCGCCACATGCCTGCCCAGTACAACGAGACAGACCGTGAGCGGAGTAGACAAAACCAGGCCAAGAGGTCCCCACAGCCACGTCCAGAAAATCGCGGCGACAATGACGGCCAAGGGAGAGAGCCCTGTGCGGGATCCGTAGAGCCAGGGTTCGATGATGTTGCCAGTGATAATTTCCATGATCACGAACAGCGCGGCTGTCCATAGTACGAGCGACCATCCGGGAGCCACGGCCAGAGCAAGGAACAAGGGCAGCAGTGCACCGATGATAGGACCAATATAGGGAACGAAGCGCAGCGCTAATGCCAGCAACCCCCACAGGAGTGCATTGGGGATCCCAAGGACCCATAACCCGATCGAGATGGGAACGGCATACAAGATGTTCACGACCAGTTGCATGAGCAGATAGCGGCCGAGCCGCTTGCCGGCGTCCTGTAGCGCTTCGGTGGTTCTGTGAAGGTCGCCGTAGCCGACCAACCTTATGAACCGATCGCGAAGATCCTCGCGCTCAAGTAGCATGAAAATAACGACGACGATTATGAGGCCCGCCGACGCCAGCGGACTGACAAGCGGGGCGATCAGTTTTTGCAGGATCTCGAGCGGCCTTTCGCGCGATACGATCTCAACGGGTACCGGCTCGCGTTGAGGCTGGCTGGCCGCTGGCTGCGAGGGCTCCTGCTTGTTGATCTCCTGGCCGACGCGCTCGATCACCCCGCTCAACCTGGCGATGATGCCGCCGCCGACGCCGGTTTCTTTAAGGGACCTGACCTTGGTCAGGATATTCGCTTGGTAAAGCGAAACATTCTGTGCCAGCTCGCCGACTTGCGTAACGACGACGAAGGAGAACAGGGCGAGCGCCGCGAAGGTGCCAAGCACGCTGGAGATGACGGCCGCAAGGCGGGGAATGCCGATCCGTCTGAGCGCGGAAACCACCGGCGCAAGCGCGAAGGTCAGCAGAAGCGCGATGGCGATGGGAAGGAACACCTCGCGACCGAAATACAAGGCGGCAACGACTGTCACGACAGTCGCCACCGTGGGCAAAGCAGTGCGCGGGTGTGCCGTGATCCCTGTGTTGATGTCCCTCAACAGAGGAACAGAGGGTTGCGCGCCGTTTAGCCGACTTGTCGCCATCCAATTCTCCTGCCCAACTTCGCATGATCAGACATATTCAGGCGGAGCGCAACTTGTGCTGCCAGCTTGAGGGGAGTTCCGCTGGAGCCGGTAATCCGAGCAAATGCCCCATGCGCGGCGCCGTCGCAAGGCGCCTTGGATCCGGCCGAATTCCCACGCACGCCGCAACAGTTGCGGGGGTGATATTGCGCGCTCGACAGTCGCTGCAGATTCAATCAATCATGTCACTCGACTGGCGGCGCGCATGGCGTCAAGTGCCATGCGAACTGCTGCGGTGTCTGACACGCGGGACTGGGTCGGCCTGAAAATCAAGCGGCCGTTTCGGTATTCCAATCCCTTTCTATTGCCCGATTGGGACGCCACCGGCTTGTTGCGCAAGGTGATCGCGATGGCTTCAGGACCCACATCGACTTTGGCCACACCCAGTTCCGACGCTGCTATTCGCAACCTGGTAAGCTCCAGCAAAACGGCTACTTCACCGGGCATGTCTCCAAAGCGGTCCTCGAGCTCTTCGCTGAACGCGTCGAGGTCCGACTCCGAACGCATACGAGAGAGCCGCGCATAGAGGCCAACACGCACCGTCGGCTCGTTGACATAGGTCTCGGGAAAAGCCCCTCTTTCCAGGCCAGCGATGTCGGCAAGTTGCCTGTCAGGGCCGGGTCTTCTTCCAGCCGCCGAAACCGCCCGCTTCAGCAGATGCGCATAGAGGCCCGCACCGATCAGCTTCATATGTCCAGCCTGATCTTCGCCGAAGAGATCTCCGGCCCCGCGCAGGTCAAGGTCCCTTTGACTGATCGCCAGGCCGGAGCCAAGCCGATCGAGCGCAAGCATCGTCGAAAGTCGGGCCTTGGTGCTGTCGGCCAGTTCAACGCCAGGCTCGGTCAGAAGAAACGCAATGGCCTGCACCGCTCCTCTACCGACCCGGCCGCGAAGCTGGTGTAACTGTGCCAGACCGAACCGATCCGCTCGCCACACGATGATTGTGTTAACCCGTGGAACATCGAGCCCGCTTTCGATGATGTCGGTGCTCAACAAGATGTCGCCATCGCCGTCGGCGAAACCGACCATGATTTCGTCCAGCTGTCTCCCTTTCATTTCGCCATGCGCCGTCTTGACCTCGAGTTCCGGCGCCAGTCTGTTTAGCTGGTCGCGGACCCTGGCAATCTCCTCGATGCGCGGGACCACGAAGAAGCTCTGTCCACCCCTTTGAAATTCACGCAAAAGGGCCGCGCGCACCGATGCCGGATCGAACGCCGCCAAGATCGTGCGGACGGGGCGCCGTTTGGCGGGCGGAGAGTTTAGCACGCTGACATCCTGGATACCCGACAACGCCGATTGCAGCGTCCGGGGTATCGGCGTGGCGCTCATGCTCAGCGTATGAAGGCAGGGCGCCCTGTTCCGCAGGGCCTGCTTCATCTTGACACCGAAACGGTGCTCCTCGTCGATCACCATCAGTCCGAGATCGGCGAAGGTGACGCTCTTGGACGCCAAGGCTTGGGTGCCCACAACGATCGCAACATGGCCGCTCCGCAGGCCCTCTTTTGCCGCTCTTGCTTGGGCTGCCCCGACCATTCTTGAAAGGTGAGCGACCTTGAGCCCCGTTCCCGCAAAGCGGCGGCTGAACGTCTCGTAATGCTGGCGCGCCAACACAGTTGTCGGCGCTGCGACCGCAACCTGTTTTCCGCAGAGAGCGGCTGCCGCGCAAGCACGCAGGGCAACTTCCGTCTTGCCGAAACCGACGTCGCCGCAGACGAGCCGGTTCATTGTTCTTCCCGACGCAAGATCGTCGAGCACAGCGCGGATGGCGACAGCCTGGTCGGGCGTCTCGGTGTAGGGGAATTTCGCCGCAAAACGGGCCAAGTCCGCGCGGGAGGGCTTCATGATCTCGGCAGACTGGCTGGACCTGACCTTTGCGAGGCCTACCAGGCGCTTGGCCAGCCTATCGATCTCGCGCAACGCAGCTTCGCGTCGCTTGGGCCAGCCCTCGCCGTTGAGGCGATCGAGCGACACTGCCTCCGGTTCCGAGCCGTAGCGCCATATTCGCTCAAACTCATCGACCGGAACCAGCAAGGAAGCCCCGCCATCATATTCCAACCTGACGACGTCCTGTCTTTGGCCGGCCACGTCGACCTGTTCGACGGCCATGAGCAAGCCCAGGCCGTGATCTTCGTGGACGACGACGTCGCCGATGCGCAGCTCGGGTTCGGGCATGCCTGTGGCCGCGCTCCCATTCGCCTTCAAAGCGGGACCAAACAGGTCGGCCGCGGTCACCACCGCTATATCGGATTGCGCGTCGACAAACCCTTCGTCGAGAACGAATTCAGCCTTGAGAAGAGAGCCTCTCGCGGCCGAAAGGATCTGCGGCAAGTCGGCGGCTTTCTCGGCCCGTCGACCTAGCTTCCTATCGAGCAGCCGATCTGCTCGCTGCAACTCGGAGGCATCGCCGGTGAACACCACGCTGGCCCCGGTGCTCGTCTGCCTTTTGACGAATTCCGCGAATTCATGCCCTGGTCGGGCCCGGCGAAAGAATTTGGGAACTGGGGCAGCAGAAACGGCAAGTCTTGTGGAACAGCGGCTACGCACAGCAGCATCCCACTCGTCTCGCGACAGGTAGAAATGCTCAGGCAAAGGTTCTTTCCGTCCGGCAGCTACCTGCCTGGCACGGCGTGCATCCTCGACCAGAGCCAGAACCCTGCCGAGCGGCTGATCGCCGGCCTCCTCAAGGAAGGAGATCGAGGCGCCCGACGCCGCATCGAAGACAGACGGCATATTGCCGTACAAGGCGACTAGGCGTTCTTCCATCGAGGTCGTGCGCATGGCTGCCAACGCGGGGTGGTCCCCGGCTTCAAAAATGAGCTCGGATGCCGGTCCGACGGTAATCGAGTGACGCGTCCGTTCGCTGAGCTGACTGACTGGATCAAAGGTCTTGAGTTCGCGAATGCAGGTGTCCGGGCCGACGACGATGCGAACGGGGCCATCCGCGCCAGCGGGAAAGATATCCACCACATCGCCCCGAAAAGCGATCTCACCCGGTTCATCAACCTTCTCGTCGACAATATAGCCAATTGCTTGGGATCTAATTCTGAAACCGTCCCGGTCGAACTTTTGTCCCACCTCCAGAACCGTGAAACCGCCAGCAATGACCGGAGCAGGCGGCACCCGTTGCAGACTGGCTTCGATCGACATTACAGCGATCCGCGGGCGTTCGGGCTCTGTTACGATCTCACGCAACGCGCGAAGTCTCCGCCCCATATTGGCGCGTGTCGGCCACACCCTGTCGTAAGGCAAGCAATCCCAGGACGGCAGGAAGATGATGTCCGCGCGGGGCAGGAACTGACGCAAAGCCCCGGCGATCTCCTCGGCGCTGTGTTCCGAGGCAGCTACATGGACGATGTGCTTGTCGGGACTGGCCTCAAGCCCGCCGGCCAGCGCTGCCGCCATTGCCGAAGATGGCGGGACGACGTGCTCTGTCGCGAAGCAGTTATCATCCGTGGAACCGATTTGTCCGACATCCGTCCGCGAAACATGCTTGTTCACTGAAATCTCACCTTGCCCGCAGGAGAACGCCAGCGGAGCCACCCTGTTCCGTGGCACGCATTAAAAGTGTCCCAGGACCGGGCCGCGGTGCGGGCTTGCAATGAGAGACGAGTGGCAAGGTCAAAGCCGAACCACCATGGCGAGTTCCCGAAGCTGCTCACCAGCGGGACAATTTGGGACCGAGCCTATGTCATAGGTTAATGCACTGCTGTCGGGGTCCCTCTATGGCTGCCCTGAAAAGTTGGTGGCTTCGATCATTTCCGGAATCTTCAATCGCCCTCGACGTCGGCAGGATGCTCTACGCGTGAACCACGCCGATCGGTGCCGTCTCCGCCGCCTCGCCGTACCTCACCGCGCGATGCCATCGGTCCGGAAACTGGCCTACCGGAACTTTTGGCGCGAATAATAGTTCGATCACCAACATCAGCTAGGTAGTCAGTTTGTCTCCCACCTCATCCTCGGATGTGCTCGTTCGCAAACTTCAGACCATCTCGGATATTCGGGAGGCTGATATCGGCGTCCTAAGAAGCATTCCGATCCAAGAGAAGGATTATTTGGCCAACCACGACCTGGTGCGTGAGGGCGACCGTCCTGTTTACTCGTTTGTCGTGCTGGATGGTTTGGTCGGTTCGACCAAACATACGGGCGAAGGAAAGCGACAGATCACATCCTTCTTTGTGGCCGGCGACATTCCTGATCTGCACGGGCTGCATCTATCGATCATGGATTGTAACTTCTCAACTCTTACGCCGGCCCGAATAGGTTTCATGCGGCACGACACGCTACGCTCCATCTGCGACCAACACCCCCGCATTGCCGCCGCATTTTGGCGATCGACATTGATCGACGCCGCGATTTACAGGGAGTGGGTCACCAATGTGGGAAGGCGCGAAGCATACACCCGCATGGCTCACATTCTGTGCGAACTTATTTTTCGCTTGCGCTCGGTCGGACGCATCCAGGATCACGTGGCGGATATTCCCATCACACAGGCAGCCCTCGGCGATGCACTGGGCTTGTCTACGGTCCACGTCAATCGCATGCTTCAGGAACTACGACGGAGAGGCCTCATTGCCACCTCTGGGTCACAAGTGCATGCTCTGGACTGGGCCGGCCTCACTCATGCAGGAGATTTCGACACGACCTACCTGCATCAAAGGAACCCCGCAGATTAGTGGTGACGGAAGCTCTCCGATGGCACGATTTTACTTCGATAGCGGCGATCGTGATTTGTTTTTCGAGGATGAGATAGGTGTCGAGTGTGCTGGCCTCGATGAGGCACGCCGCGCGGGATTCGAGGGCCTTATCGACCTCACGAGAGAGTCCCTGAAGAGCGTCGACGGGGAGCAATTGTTTGTCGAAGTGCGTAATGAGAATGGCGATAAGATTTTGCGGCTGAGCCTCTCACTTCAGGTCAAATTGATGAAATAGGTCTGGACGCTCCCATTCGCGTCAGGCCGGCCGGATTGGGACTGCAACATTCGTTGCGGGCCACATCTGCCCCAGGAATACGGCATCGGCGATCATCGATACGGGAAAGTGGTGATCCGACCCGCCTCCAGGCAGCATCTTCATGCCGGTCGACCATCGGGGGCCCAATCAGCTGACGCTTGAACCTGCGGCGTGACACGCGCCGGTTTCTCCACCCGCCGCGGTTTGTGATGCAAGACCGGGAACCATCAGAGAGCCGCCGAGTTCGACCCACGGACAAGCCCGGGTTCTCAACATGGAAGAAATCGGCAAGGCACAACAGAAGGCCATCGCCCGTCTCATACGTCAGTGGATTTCATCGGACGCCAGTCGCCGCCAGTTGCGCCAGTTGCTGGATCTGCCGACCGACGCGGACATACCCAGCGAGCATCGGTCATTGCTTGACGAGCTCGACCGAAAGCTCGAGCAGTGAGAGCGCCCTGCTTTCAGGAGGGCTCCCGAGAGGATTGATTGTGGGGGCCAATTTTCTTTGAAGCCCTTGGAACCGCAATCCCACATGCTGGTTCATGTTGTCTGACCATGGACACCGCAATGAAACGAAAAGCAGACAAAGTGAGCCGGGTGGCGAAAGGACAGGAGCTCGAGGTCGAACATCTGGTCGAGGTCACCGACGTTGACCCGAAGCAGGCACGCACGCTACTGCGCCGACATGGCGCCGATTGGCCGAAACTCAAGGAGCAGGCGGAAGCCCTGAAGAAGGAAGACTAGCCGTTACCTTCCCAGCGGTTGTCGAGAAAGCTGTTCGAGTTCGGTCTCGTCGGTTATCCCCGCTTGGTAGTATGCCAGGATGCGCGATGCCCGCTGTTCTCTCTCGGTTTCAGTTTCGTTTTTGATATTGCTGCGTGCCAGGACGCGGCTCAGTATGGCAAGCTCTGACGGGGTGAATGCGTCTCTATGCATTGGATCTCAACTCCGCGCCGCCCGCCCCGCGAGGGAGCCGAGGCGATCTGAAGCAATCGGGTTTCTACCACCGACGCCGGACAATATGGGATTGTGCAACAAGGATTGTCCAGCGTGCGCCAACGCTGGACAGAAAGAATGTTCCGTCGGTTTTCGCGGGATGATGAAGGCTCGGGCAGCCAGGAGCCTGCGGATGTTTGGGATTTGCGCCCAGGAACATGACGCGGGATACGGGATTCAAGACTTCGAGTTGCGGCATGTGAACCGAGCCGAGATCCGATACCTAGACGTGAGTTTCTGGACGTAGCTGCGCGTTTCAAGAGTTGGGAGACGGCTGTTATGATCTGCGGCAGAAAGAAGGGTTTGGTGATCATTATACTGTTGGGCACACCTTCCGCTCCCCAGTGTTCCGCGCTATCGCCACTGATATAGACAACCGGGATGGTCGAATTGGACCTTCGCAAATGCCGAGCGAACTCCCACCCCGATTGTCCCGGTTCCAAACGGATGTCCGTGAGGAGGGCCCTGAACTTGGTTGGATCGGGATCGAAAGCCGCCAGCGCCTCGGCGGCATTCCGAGTGCCAACGACCTGGAAACCGGCCTCCTCCAAGGCTGACTCTAGGTCGAGCAGGATCATGGTCTCATCTTCGACGATCAGAACAGCACCTTCGCTCATCCGGGATTTCCCAAGTCGCCACCGCTACTACGATTTCGGCATCAACGTGGTTCCATCCGACACGCTCCGGCCGGCTGGTTGCATTTGAACTCCGCGCTGCCGCGATTGCGTGACGTCATGAAGCCGACTTGGAGAACGGCGACTGGAATAAGCTGCTTCGACAGCCTCGAGGCCCAGATAACGGGCTAATTACAGGCCTGTAGCGAACTCTTGAACCGCGCGAGCTTCCTCCGCTGTAAGCCCTTGTGGGTCGGTCCGCGGCCGAGGCTTGCGATGATGCCTTTGATCAAGGTTCCTCCTGATCTCCAGATGCTTGCTGGATCTGCGTCATCACCTTTCGGGGATCGACATTCTCGGCCAGTTGCGGCAGCTCTTTGTCCGCCGGTGTCGACACGTTCAGACGCGCCGTCAGGGCAGCCACCATCTCGATCAGCCGCGTGGTTTCATGTTCGTTGAGAAGGCTGATCTGCAAATCCAGTTCCGCTCGGCGTTCGCTGGTTTCGGCCATTCTGTTCTGGTTGATCAGCACGAAAGTTGACAGGAAGATTGCCTCGACCGAGGCCACCATGGCCAAGATCACAAAAGTCGGGTCCCAAGCTGGGATGGCCGGTATCGCGCCAAGGTTCGCTGGGATCCAGGCGACAAGGATTGCGAGATGCAGATAGACGAAAGCCATGCTTCCCGCGAAGCGCGAAATAGCGCCGGCAATCCGCACCTGAACGCCTTGGTGCTCCTCCTCTTTTCGCCTGTGCTCGACCAGGGCCTGGATGTTCAGGTGGAGCACCGACTGCATGTCGGCCGGAGTTTGGTCGCTCATTTGGGAGCCCCGTTTGAACAACAATTTCGTGCAAGCGGCGTCACTTGTCGCCCGCCTGGACCCCCTGCGACGTTGAACCCGCCTTGCCGGCACGCGGCTTAAGTCGCGGCCGACGGGGTCCTTGGGACAACGCGTGCGATCCCGCAATCGCGTGCACCATGCCGACCACTGCCTGCGGTGCGCTCTGATGAACCATATGGCCCGTGCCGGGAATCACATCGAGGAAAGATCCCCCGATTTCGGCATGCAGGCGTCGTGCATCCCCTTCCGCATCGAACAACCGGTCTTCGGATCCCGCCAGAATTCCGGTCGGCACGGCAATGTCCTTATAGCTGGCCTTCCTCGACAGGGCCGCGGCTAGCATCAATGCCGACTCCGAGCAAATCGCCCGCAGTTGGGAAGGGCGGCTGGCGATGTCCTTGGCGAATGCGGAGAAGTCGCTGGCGATCACGCCGGGTTGAAAGATCTTCTCCATTGCCCACGGCCAGGTGAGCCTCACGAGCAGAGGCAGCAAGGTGTGGCGAAAGGCCGTGCCGATCACAGGCAATGCCGGCAGCGCGGCCAGTGCAAGATCCAACCGCGGTGGCGGATAGTAATAGCCGGAGACCAGCACAATGCCGGCCACCGATGGAGAATGCCTTCGCGCCGATTCGAGGGCGATCCAAGCTCCCCAGGAATGTCCGAGCACGAGATATTTCTCTATGCCCATCCGGCTGACGGCGGCATGTATGAGGTCGGCTTGGTCGCGAGCGGACCAGCGCCGGCCGCGCGGCCGTGGGGTTCGCCCGAAGCCGGGGCGGTCAAATGCGAATACCCGGTAGGTCTTTGCCAGCTCATCGAAGATGCCGCTCGACCTGAAATCGTCCGCCATGGACCCGTTGCCATGCAGGAGGAGCAGCGGCATGCCGGTTCCGGCTTCGATAACATGCAGGCGCAGACTAGCGATCTCAATCACCCGTCCGTGTGCGCGGCTGGCGATCGCACGTTTGGCGCGGACGGCGTTATATCCCGCCAATGCCGCCAATATGGCCACGAGCAGCCCGGCCGCGAGTTTCGATCCATCTCTGTCGAACGCCATGCTCGTGCCTGTTGGAAGCTGTGTGCGCGAGCCCAACCTTCGGGGTCACAGCTTGTTCCGTCAGACAAGGAGGACGCGGGAGCCGGCGAAACCTTCTTGGCGGCTGGCGGTTAATGCTGATTGGCAAGATGAACTCACCAAGCGGAGAGCACCATTGAATGGGGCACCTCAAAGCGTCAGATGATCCGGGTCGCGACCTTCAACGTGAACGGCGTCAACGGACGATTGCCGGTGCTGCTCAAATGGCTGGGCGAGACGCATTACGACATCGTGTGTCTTCAGGAATTAAAGACATCGGACGAGAAGTTTCCAGCCCAAGCCATCAGGAACGCCGGCTACGGAGCGATATGGCATGGTCAGAGGTCATACAATGGCGTAGCCATTCTCGCTCGAGGCAAGCAGCCGCATGAGCGTCGCCGCGGGTTGCCGGGTGACCTCGATGACATGCACAGCCGCTACATCGAAGCGGAGATCGACGGCCTTGTCGTCGGCTGTCTCTACTTGCCCAATGGCAATCCAGCGCCCGGTCCGAAGTTCGACTACAAGCTACGCTGGTTCGAGCGGTTGATCGACTACGCACGGCTCCTGCTCAGGGACACGCCTGCCAGCGTGCTCTGCGGCGACTATAATGGCGTGCCGAAGCCGATCGATGCCGCGGTCCCGGCGAGATGGCTCGGCGACGCCGTCTACTTTCCGGAGAGCCGGCAAGCTTACGCGGACATGCTGGCTGAGGGCTGGATCGACGCAGTCAGGCTGATCCATCCCGAAAGGGGCGTCTATACCTACTGGAATTTCTCCTACCGGGGCGGTTTCGACCGCAGTTCCGGCCTTCGGATGGACCATCTACTGGTAAGCCCCTCGCTTATGAACAGGCTGGGCGGCGCGGGCGTGGACGTTGCAGTGCGGGGATGGGAAAAGCCGAGCGATCACGCGCCAGCCTGGATCGATTTGGATTGGCCCGGCTGAATTGAAAATCCGAACTTCAGCCCGAGCGCATGACGCCAGGTTCTTCCATCTCCTCGGACTGCTCCGAATTCTCGGACCCGGCGATCAGATCTTGGAATCCAAGGGTGGCGACCAGATAACCCGCTATGTCGTAGGCTTTCGCTACCCAACTTGTCGGGTCCGCGCCACCGACAATTCCGTCAAGCATGGCCTCCTTGGCAGCGAGCTTCGCCTGGCAGACAGCTTCATCTCGATCAGCCATGTCGGCAAAGATTGCAGCTTGGGGGGCCTTCGATGAATTCGAAGCGAAATTTCGGCATCGATTCCTCCCATCAGCGGCGCCAGTGGATTGCTGACAAGTCGAGGGTCGACGCCAGCATCTCGAAAACGATGCAGAAGATGCGCCCGCCTGACCTCAAACGTCAGGCAGCGCTGCTGCCCTCCATTTTCCAATCCCCTTGCCAACGTGCTCGCACGGCAATTGTCAGCATGGCCGCTTCCGTCATCCCGGTCTGGAAAAGCCTGACCAGCTCTCTTGCGATGGAATGGGCCGCCGCACTGTCCGGCCGAATTGCAAATTCCTGGCACATCGCGTCGAAAACCGCGCGAAGGGTGTCCAGATCATTCGGGCAGAGAGCTTCGGTGTTCGTGCGAATAGGTCGGTCAAGCATCAAGCGTCTCCAAACGAGCAAGAGTACGATGGTCGCTCCCAAGCAGCGGAGCTCGTTGCATGCCCGCTGATCCGAAGTTTATGCGGCGCGCCGCGCCGCGTGTCATTAACCTATGATGTACCGGCACAAGGGTCCGTGCCCGCAAGATCCCAATCTGCAAAGCGATATCGGCCCGTATTGCGTGTACTGTCGACCCGTCAGTCGGGAGCGTTCCATACTGTAACGGAACTCTTGGCCGTCGACCGCATTATCCAGTCCGGGCAAAACGGGGGCGATATGGGGGTCACTTCGCGCGATGATCGATCTGAACTGCAGCGCTTCGAGCTTCTGGCAGCGCTGGGCGATCGCATTCGCGAGATTGCTGATCCTGCCGATCTAGCCTACGCAGCCGCGGAACTGCTGGGTAACCATTTTGGCGTCAGCCGAGCCGGATACGGCACGATCGATCTCGATAATGAGACGATCACCATTGACAAGGATTGGAACGCGCCGGGCATCAAAAGCCTGGCTGGGACGCTGAATTTCAGGAACTACGGCTCGTATATCGAGGACTTGAAGCGGGGGGACACCGTTGTTTTCGAAAATGCCGAGACAGACCCGCGAACCAGCGACCGTGCGGAGGCCCTAAAAGCCATCAGCGCTCAATCTCTCGTCAACATGCCGATTACTGAGCATGGCGGTTTGGTGGCGCTGCTTTATCTGAACCACTCCGCGCCCCGACGCTGGGCCAAGGAGGAAGTGACCCTCATTTCGGAAGTCGCGGACCGGACGCGTACCGCGATAGAGAGACTTCGCGCCGAGAAGGCCTTGCGAGAGAACGCCGAGCGCCTCGCCTTTTTGGACCGCCTCGGCAGAGAGATTGCCCTCGCAGCCGACGCCGACGCTGTAATGGAGATCACCACACGGCTTCTCGGCGAACATCTTGGCGTCTCGATTTGCGCCTATGCCGACATGGAGCAGGACCAGGATCATTTCACAATCCGAGGCGACTGGAGCGCACCCGGCTCGCCCAGCATCAAAGGACATTACAGTCTTGCCGATTTCGGTCGCCTGGCTGTCAGCAAGCTCAGCGCCAACCGGCCGCTTATCATCAACAACAACCTTGAGGAAATTGCTCCCGAGGAAGCAAAGACCTTTCAGGATATCGGCATAACGGCAACCATCTGCATGCCTTTGGTCAAACAGGGCCGGCTGGCCGCCTTGATGGCCATCCACGACAAGCAGGCCCGCGTCTGGTCGCAGCGCGAACTGTCTTTGCTGACCGAGGTGACGGAACGGTCCTGGGCTCACATCGAGCGCGTTCGCTCAGAACAGGCGGCCCGGGCGAGCGAGGAGCGGCTGAGGCTTGCTACTGACGCGGCGGCTATTGGCATCTGGGATTACGATCCCGTAACCGGGGTGCTGCGTTGGGACGCCCGGTGCAAAGCCCTTTTTGGCCTTCCGCCGGACGCGGAGGTGACATATGAGAGCGCCTTTTTGGGGGGCCTCCATCCAGAAGATCGGGCACGGGCCGACGAGGCCGTGCGCCGGGCGTTGGCGCGGGACACGTCGTCGCGCTACGACATTGAATACCGGACCATCGGCTTGCGGGATGGCAAGGAGCGCTGGATTGCCGCAACCGGCGAATCGTTTTTCCGATCCGGCCGCGCGGTCCGCTTCATCGGCACCGTCATGGACATCACCGAGCGAAAGCGGGTGGAACATCAGCTTCAGTTGATGAATGCCACCGCTGCCGCCGTGGCGGCCGAGCTTGACGTGGAGCGGATTGTCCAGACAGTCACTGATGCCGGCGTAGCGCTGTCGGGCGCACAATTTGGAGCTTTCTTCTACAATGTAATCGACGACAAGGGCGACAGCTACGTGCTCTACGCTCTGTCGGGGGCACCTCGTTCTGCCTTTGAGAACTTTCCCATGCCGCGCAACACCGCGGTGTTCGAGCCCACTTTCCGCGGTACTAGCGTTGTGCGCTCCGACGATATCCTCGCCGATCCGCGTTACGGAAAGAACTGGCCCCGCAAGGGCATGCCAGAGGGCCATCTGCCGGTGCGTTCCTATCTTGCCGTGCCGGTCGTCTCGCGTTCCGGCGAGGTGCTGGGTGGTCTCTTCTTTGGTCATTCAGAGACCGGCGTCTTCGCCGAACAGCAAGAGGCGGCCTTGCTGGGGCTTGCGGGCCATGCCGCGACGGCAATCGACAACTCCCGATTGTTCAAGGCGCTGCAGACACTCAACGCCACGCTCGAACAACGCGTCATAGACGAAGTTGCCGAACGCACCAAGACAGAAGAGCACCTGCGCCAGGCTCAGAAGATGGAAGCTGTCGGACAGCTCACCGGTGGCATCGCGCACGACTTCAACAACATGCTGGCCGTCATCATCGGCGGCCTGAACCTTGTGCAGCGCAAGCTCAGAAACGGCGACACCAACGTCCACCAATTCGTGACCGGCGCGATCGACGGAGCACAACGTGCGGCAGAACTTACCAAGCGACTGCTTGCTTTTTCCCGCCAGCAACCGCTGGCGCCGAAACGGCTGAACCCAAATCGCCTTGTCTCGGGCATGAGCGAATTGCTGAACCGGACGTTTGGCGAGACCATCCAGATCGAGACCGTGCTCGCTGCGGGATTATGGCATGTGGAGGTGGACGCAGGGCAATTGGAAAGCGCGCTGCTCAACCTTTGCGTCAATGCACGCGATGCCATGCCCACCGGTGGAAAGCTGACGATCGAGACGTCCAATGCACATGTCGACGATCGCTACGCCAGGGAGAACGCAATCGCTTCGGGCCAGTATGTGATGATAGCGGTTACGGATAGCGGAATCGGCATGACTGCCGATGTTTTGGCCAGAGCCTTCGATCCGTTCTTCACCACCAAAGGGGTCGGCAAGGGCACTGGGCTGGGGCTGAGCCAAGTCTATGGGTTCGTTCGTCAGTCGGGCGGCAGCGTAAAAATCTACTCCGAGAAGGGTATCGGAACCACTTTGAAAATTTATCTGCCGCGTTCGCATGGCGGCGTGCTCGACAGCCAAACCGAGGCCGTCGCGGGCGAGCACCCCGGACGTGCGGACGAGATCATCATGGTTGTCGAGGATGAAGATCGCGTCCGGCTGATGGCTGCGGAAGCGCTGCGGGAGCTGGGTTATTCCGTGTTTGAGATGCAAGGGCCACGGGACGCTCTGGCAGCCGT
>NZ_JAIUIQ010000020.1:0-128904 GCF_020165735.1 Mesorhizobium sp. B283B1A | reverse complement strand
CCGGACGACTGCGTCGTCCGACCCTCCCCACAAGGGGGAGGGTGAAGAAGCCCGCATCGAGGCCGACGAAGTCCGCGCTACCCTCGACGTCCCGCTGGGGCCCGAAATCGGCCAATGCTGCGGCGGGCGCGTTGAGGTTCTGATCCGGCTGGTCGATGCCGCGCTTGCCGCCGATCTGATTGCGGCCGCGCAAGCCGAAGAGGCGCACTTGCCGCATGTCTATATCTTCGGCGGCGGCCATGTCGGCCAGGCGCTGGCGTCGACGATAGCGCTTCTTCCCGTCCACGGCGTCATCATCGAAACGCGGGCCGAAGCGCTGGAATGCATGCCCGAAACCGTCGAGACGCGGCTGACGCCGATGCCGGAGGCCGAGGTGCGCAACGCACCCGCCGGCACGGCTTTCGCCATCCTCACCCATGACCATGCACTGGACTTCCTGATCGTCGCCGAAGCGCTGAGGCGCGGTGACACCGCCTATGTCGGCATGATCGGCTCGAAGACCAAGAAAGCGACCTTCAGGAACTGGTTCCTGAAATCGGCTGATGGCACGGAAGCGGAGTTTGCTCGCCTCGTCTCGCCGATCGGCGGTGATGCCGTCAAGGACAAGCGGCCGCAAGTTATTGCGGCGCTGGCGGCGGCTGAGATCATGACGGCGCTGGTTGCTCACGCCGCCGCGTCAAATGCCGACAATCCCGTGCCGCATGGCAAGGTAATGGTCAGCTGAGCTTTGCCGCGCCTAGGCTGGCCGCTTCAAGCCCAGATGGTCGCGCAGCGTTCGGCCTTCATAATCCCTGCGAAACAGCCC
This sequence comes from Mesorhizobium sp. B283B1A, assembly GCF_020165735.1. NCBI lineage: Bacteria > Pseudomonadati > Pseudomonadota > Alphaproteobacteria > Hyphomicrobiales > Phyllobacteriaceae > Mesorhizobium > Mesorhizobium sp. B283B1A. The sequence continues at coordinate 128,099 of NZ_JAIUIQ010000020.1, read as the reverse complement.
ACGCCGCTGCAGCTCCGGCACCACGAGTTCGCAAAAGGCATCGAGTTCGCCGGGGAAATAAGACGGCATGACGTTGAAGCCGTCGGCCGCACCGCCTTCGAACCGTGCCTGCAATTCGTCGGCGACCTTAGCCGCCGTGCCGACGATGCGCCAATGGCCGCGCGCGCCGGCGAAATGCCGGGCAAGCTGGCGGATGGAGAGGCCGTCGCGGCGCGATTGTTCGACGACCAGCGCCTGCCGGCTCTTCATCCCTTCGCTTTCCGGCAATTCGGGCAGCGGTCCGTCGATCGGATAGCGCCGCAGATCGGAGATGCTGAGATAGCTGGACAGCAGCGCCACGCCGACGTCGTCGGGGATCAGCGCCTGCAATTCCTCGAATTTTTCCTGGGCCTCGGCTTCCGTTTCCGCCACCACGGGCGCAACGCCGGGCATGATCTTGATGTCGTCCGCGTCGCGTCCATAGGTTGCCATGCGCCCCTTGAGGTCGTCGTAGAAGGCCTTCGCCTCCTCGAAGGTCTGCGCTGCCGTGAACACCACGTCGGCTGTGCGGGCGGCCAGATCGCGGCCGACATCCGAGGCGCCGGCCTGGACCATGACCGGCGCGCCCTGCGGCGAACGCGGCAGATCGAGCGGGTCGCGAACCGAAAAGCTCTGACCGTCATGGCCGGGAACCTTGCCGTGCCAAAGGCGAGTGACCACCTCGGCGAATTCGCGCGCCCGCTCATAGCGGTCGGCATGCGGCTTGAGGCCGGTCGAGCCGAAATTGGCAGCCTCGATCGGGCTGGCCGATGTCACCAGGTTCCAGCCGGCCCGGCCGCCGCTCAAATGGTCGAGCGACAGGAAGGTCCGCGCCAGCCCGTAGGGCTCGTTGTAGCTCGTCGAGGCGGTGGAGACGAGGCCGATACGGCTGGTCTGCACGGCGAGCGCCGAAAGCAGGCTGATCGGCTCGAAGCCGATCGAGCGCGACGTCTGGCTGGCAATGCCGACATTGGCCTCGCGCAGGCCGGCGGCGTCTTCGCAGAAGATCATGTCGAACTTCGCCGCTTCCGCCGTGCGCGCCAGCTGGATGTAGTGATCGATGTCGATGCCGGCGGTCACATGCGCCTTGGGGTGGCGCCAGGCGGCGATGTGGTGGCCCGTCGCCCACAGGAAGGCGCCGAGCTTGATCTGCGGGGTCATTGGTCACCTCCGCCGGCAAGGCTAAGATGCGAGCGCAACGTCGTGCCCCGATAACCGTCCCGCAAAAGGCCGCGCCGCCGCAGCTCCGGCAACACGCGGCCGACGAAATCGTCCAGTGCCGGGGGCGGCATCGTGATGTTGAACCCATCGCAGTCTTGCGAGCGGAACGATGTATCGAGACGATCGACATCGGTATCGACGCCGACATTCAGCAGCACCTTGACCGAGCCGGGTTCGCGTCCGCAGACGGCCACGCGCCGCTTCAGATCGTCATGGCGCGCTTTCGCGCCTTCGTCCGGCTCGTCGTCCAGCAGGACGACATCGGCGGTGCGAGCTGCAATATCGAAATCGGGTTCCAACAGACCCGACAGCACCAGCACCGGCTGATCCTGCGGCGAGCGCGCGACGTTGAGCGGGCCGCGCACGGAGAAAAATTGGCCCTTGTGGTCGAGCAGGTGCATCTTTGCCGGGTCATGGAAGCGGCCGCCGCCCTTGTCGAACAGCAGCGCATCCGCGTCCCAGCCCTGCCACAAGCCTTGTACGATCCCGATATATTCCTCGGTGCGGCGGCGGAAATCATCGCTGGAATATCCATCCGGCCGGCTGAAATTGGCCGCCTCGCGTGGCGCCTGCGCCATCGTCGCGTGCCAGCCGGCGCGGCCATGGCTGATGCTGTCGAGCGAGGCGAAACGGCGCGCCAGATTGTAGGGCTGGTGGGCGACGGTCGAGGCCGCGGCGACGAGGCCAATCCTGGTTGTCACGGTCGCCAATGCGGCCAGCAAGGTGGTCGCTTCGAAAGGGCTGCTGGACGCGGGGGCATCTGGCGCGGAGTCTTCAAGGATAATCATGTCCAGCCCGGCCGCTTCCGCCTGCCGGACAAAGCCGGCCACATCCCTGAAAGTGAGCGCGCTGGTCTGGCCGGCCATGGAAGAAATGTTGAGCGAAACGGTAAGATGCATTGTGATTTGCTCGTCGCGCAGCCATCGACCATCAGGCGGTGCATGCGAACCTAAGTTCGCCTTCGCGCAAGGCAACCCCTTCGACTGGGCCAGGAGCCGTTCACTTTCCAGCCAGTCCCTATTTGCCCGCCAGTATATCGTTGATCAGCCGCTGGCAGCGCTCGGCCATGAAGTCGAGCAGCAGGCGCACCTTGGGGTCCTGCAGCTTCTTGTGTGGATAGACGGCGGCGAACTGCACCGGCGTCGGTGGGGTGCTGTTCAGGATCACCTTGAGCCGCCGGTCGCGGATGAAGGGTTCGACCTCGAAGCGCGGCTTGTTGATGATGCCGCGCCCGGACAGCGCCCAGCCGGTCAGCACATCGCCGTCATCCGTGTCGTAGGGGCCATGCACTTCGAATTTCTGCGGCCCGGTGGGTGTCTGCAGTGTCCACACATATTCGCGCGCACCGGAATAGCGCAGCATCAGGCAATCGTGCTTGCGGCCGATCAGTTCCTGCGGCTCCACCGGTTCGCCGCGCGCCTCCAGATATTTCGGCGCCGCCACCAGCACGCGTTCGCATTCCATGATGCCGCGCATCCTGAGGCTGGAATCCTCGATGATGCCGAGCCGGAAAGCGACGTCGATGCCTTCCTTCATGATATCGACATTGTGGTCCGAGAGCCTCAGCCGCACCTCGATGTCAGGGTATTTGTCGTGGAAATCGGGGATGCCCGAGGCCACCAGCCGGCGGCCGAGGCCGAGCGGTGCGGTTACGCGGATGGTGCCGCGCGGCTGGCCGGACAGCGCCGAGACGGCGGCCTCCGCTTCGGTGATCGCTTCCAGCACCTGCTTGGCGCCCGCATAAAAAACCGTGCCGTGCTCGGTCGGCATCAATTGCCGCGTGGTGCGGTTGAACAGCCGCACACCAAGATGCTTCTCCAACTCCTTGATGCGGTTGGAGGCGACCGCCGGCGAAATGCGCATGTCGCGGCCTGCCGCCGACAGATTGCCGAGTTCGACGACGCGGACGAAAACGGCGATGTTGTCGAGATAGGCCATGCGGAGCACCTTCGCCGGTTTGCAGCGATTAGCCTAGCGCATGACCCCGAAAAATCGGAATCGATTTTCGGAAAGGATCATGCGCCAGATCAAAGCGCTACAGCGTCCTTTGCGCGTCCAAGAGGACGCGCGGCGCTGTAGTATTTTCCATTTTTTTTTGAAAGTCATCGTACACCTCGCCTCTTTTCGTTTGCGCGCGACACCGTAAAGTCGCGTGATCGGCAGGGACGACATCAATGATGGATTTCGCGATTTTCTGGGACTGGCTGAGCTTCGCCGTGCGCTGGCTGCATGTCATCACCGGCATCGCCTGGATCGGCTCGTCTTTCTATTTCGTCGCGCTCGATCTCGGCTTGCGCCAGCGTCCCGGCATGCCTGTCGGCGCCTTCGGCGAGGAATGGCAGGTGCACGGCGGCGGCTTCTACCACATCCAGAAATATCTGGTGGCGCCGACCGAGATGCCCGAACACCTGACCTGGTTCAAATGGGAATCCTACGCCACCTGGCTGTCAGGCTTCGCCATGCTGTGCGTGGTCTATTATGCCGGAGCCGATCTGTTCCTGATCGATCCCAACGTGCTGCCGATGTCGGTACCCGTGGGCATCTTGCTGTCCATGGCGACAATCGGCGTCGGCTGGGTGGTTTATGATCTCCTGTGCCGCTCGCCGCTGGGCAAAAGCGATACCGGCCTGATGCTGGTGCTCTACTGCGTGCTGGTGTTAATCGCCTGGGGGCTGACCCATTTGTTCACCGGCCGCGCCGCCTTCCTGCATCTGGGCGCCATCACCGCCACGATCATGTCGGCCAATGTCTTCATCATCATCATCCCCAACCAGAAGATCGTCGTTGCCGACCTCATCGCCGGCCGCAAGCCCGATCCGAAATACGGCAAGATCGCCAAGCAGCGCTCGCTTCACAACAACTATCTGACGTTGCCGGTGCTGTTCCTGATGCTGTCGAACCATTATCCGCTGGCGTTCGGGACCGAGTTCAACTGGGTCATCGCCTCGCTGGTGTTCATCATCGGCGTGCTGATCCGGCACTATTTCAACAGCGTCCATGCGCGCAAGGGCAACCCGCATTGGACCTGGCTGGGCGCCCTTGTCCTGTTCATCATCATCATCTGGCTGTCGACCGTGCCGAGGGTGCTGACCGGCGAACCCAAGCCATCCGCATCGGCGGAACTCTATATCGCCTCCGCGCATTTCCCGGCCGTGCGCGACACCGTGCTCGGCCGCTGCTCGATGTGCCATGCGGCGGAGCCGGTCTATGAGGGCATCTATCATGCACCCAAGGGCGTGATGCTCGACACCGACGCAGGTATCGCCGAGCATGCCCGCGAGATTTATCTGCAGGCCGGACGCAGCCACGCCATGCCGCCTGCCAATGTCTCGCAGATATCAGACAAGGAGCGGGCGCTGCTGGTGGCCTGGTTCGAAGGCGCAGGGAAATAGGCATGACCTCGATACTTCTGCGCGGCCGCACGCTGTCCTTCGAGCGCTGGCCGCAAACCATCGACGACCATTCGGCCTGGCGCTACGAGGAAGATGGCGGCCTGCTGATCGGCGATGGCAGGATCGTCGCCGCCGGTGCCTATGCCGACGTCGAAAAGCAGGCTGGCGAGGCGGTGAAAAAAATCGACCACCGGCCGCATCTGTTGCTGCCCGGCTTCATCGATGCGCATGCGCATTTTCCGCAGATGCAGGTCATTGCTTCCTATGGCGCCGAACTGCTCGACTGGCTGAACACCTACACCTTCCCGGAGGAGAAAAAATTCGCCAACGCGCAGCATGGACGCCGCATAGCGCGGCTGTTCCTCGACGAGATGGTGCGTCACGGCACCACGACGGTGGTCGCCTACTGCTCGGTGCACAAGGCCTCGGCGGAGGCCTTCTTCGCCGAATCGCACGATCGCAACATGCTTAACATCGCCGGCAAGGTGATGATGGACCGCAATGCGCCCGAAGGTGTGCTCGACACGCCGCAATCCGGCTATGACGACACCAAGGCGCTGATAAAGGAATGGCACGGCAAGGGGCGCCAGCTTTACGCCATCACCCCGCGCTTCGCCATCACCTCGTCGCCGGAGCAGATGGAGATGGCAGGAGCGCTCTGCCGCGAGCACCCCGACCTGCACATGCAGACGCATCTGTCGGAAAACCACGCCGAGATCGCCTTCACGCAACAGCTTTACCCTTGGTCGCGCGACTACACCGACGTCTACGAGCATTACGGGCTGCTTGGGAAAAAGAGCCTGTTCGGCCACTGCATCCATCTGTCGGAGCGCGAGGCGGACGCGCTGTCGAATAGCGGCTCGGTTGCGGTATTCTGTCCGACCTCCAACCTCTTCCTTGGCTCCGGCTTGTTCGACTATCAGCGCTACCGCAACCGTCACAAAGCGCTGCGCATCGCCGCCGCCACCGATGTCGGCGGCGGCACCAACTATTCGATGCTGCGCACCGTGGATGAGGGCTACAAGGTGATCGCGTTGAATGGCGAGAAGCTGAACCCGTTCCAGTCTTTCTGGCAGATCACGCGCGGCAATGCCGAGGCGCTGTCGGCGGTGGAAAGGATCGGCACGCTGGACGAAGGCACCGATGCGGACATCGTCGTTCTGGATGCGAGCGCCACGCCGGCGATGCGGCTCAGGATGGAAACGGTCGAGACCCTGGCCCAGGAACTGTTTCTCCTGCAGACGCTGGGCGATGACCGCGCCGTGCGCGAGGTCTATGTCGCCGGGCGGGCAGCGAAGACAGACATGATCGCGGTTTAAGACCGACCGCCGAGGGGAGAGGACCGCAACTCGGTGGAGTGGGGGTCGACGCTGGCGGGGCAAGACGACCGCTGCGACGGAGCTTGACCGGGCGGAGCTTGTCGTACAAACGACGTGTGACGATTTTCGGAGGAAGAAAATGGCCGCCGCGGACGACATCGCTCTGATCAAGAGACAGGAAGAGGTTCTTGTTTTTCCGGCCTTCGACGAGGCTGTCGCTTTCAAGATCGGTTCGGCCATCCGTGACCGCGCGCTTGCCGAGAACATGCCTGTTATCGTCGACATCAGGACTTTCGACCGGCCGCTGTTCTATGCGGCGATGCCGGGCTCGAACGCCTCCAACCCGGACTGGGCGCGGCGCAAGATCAACGTCGTCAGGCGGTATCTCAGGAGCACCTATCGGCTGGTGCTGGAGCAGCAACGCCCGGACCGCACCTTCAAGGTCGGCGAAGGCCTCGACATCTCGGACTATGTGTTGGCCGGCGGCGGTTTTCCGGTCACGGTCAAGGGCTCCGGCGTCATTGGCGTGATCGCCGTGTCCGGCCTGCCGGAGCGCGAGGATCACGGCGTGGTCGTCGATGCGCTTTGCGCCCACCTGGGCATCGACCGCCAAGAGCTTGCCTTGCCGCCGGAAGCCAAATGACAGAGCTCGACCCCAGGGCCTTCCTCATCTCGATCTTCGACGCCGCCGTGGCCGCTGCCGATCCGGAGCGCACCATCAGGGATCATCTGCCGGCCAGACCCAAAGGCCGCACCATCGTCATTGGCGCGGGAAAAGGCTCGGCGCAGATGGCGGCGGCATTCGAGAAGGTCTGGGACGCGCCGATCGAAGGTCTGGTCGTCACCCGCTACGGCTATGGTGCCAGATGCGAGCGGATCGAGATCATCGAGGCGGCGCATCCGGTGCCGGACGCCGCTGGCCTGGAAGCCTCGCGGCGATTGCTGGAGAAGGTCAGAGGGCTGACCGCGGACGACATGGTCGTGGCGCTGATTTCCGGCGGCGGCTCGGCGCTGCTGCCGTCGCCGGCCGCCGGCCTGACGCTCGCCGACGAGATTGCCGTCAACGAGGCGCTGCTTGCTTCCGGCGCACCGATCGCGGCGATGAACACCATCCGCAAGCACCTTTCCACCATCAAGGGTGGCCGGCTGGCGGCCGCCGCATGGCCGGCCAAGGTGGTGTCGCTGGTTGTCTCCGACATTCCCGGCGACAATCCTGCACTTGTCGCCTCCGGGCCAACCGTGCCGGACGTTGGCAGCCGTGAAGATGCGCTGGCATCGATATCGGCCTATGGCATGAAGCTGCCGGCTGCGGTGATGGCGCACATCAATTCGCCGGCTGCCGATGCGCCAAATCCCGATGACCAGCGCTTTTCGCGCAATGAGGTGCATCTGATCGCCTCGGCCGGCGTCTCTCTGGAAGCGGCGGCGGCGGAAGCCAGTCGACAGGGCATCGAGGCGGTCATCCTCTCCGACGCCATCGAGGGCGAAGCGCGTGAGGTCGGCGGCGTGCATGCAGCGATTGCGCGTGAGGTCGCGACGCGCAACCGCCCATTCCAAAAGCCGGTGCTGATCCTGTCCGGTGGCGAAACAACCGTGACTTTGCGCGCCAAGGGCAAGGGTGGCCGCAACTCGGAATTCCTGCTCGCCTTCGCCATCGGTACCAATGGCGTTGAGGGTATCCACGCCTTGGCCGCCGACACGGACGGCATCGACGGGTCGGAAGACAATGCCGGGGCCTTCGCCGATGGTTCGACCGTCTCGCGCATGCGGGCGGCGGGTGTGGATGCCAAGGCCATGCTGGCGGGCAACAACGCCTGGACGGCTTTCAATGCCGTCGGCGACCTTTTCGTGCCCGGCCCGACGGGCACGAATGTCAATGATCTCCGGGCGATCCTTATACGTTAGGGCAACAACTCAAGCAGCCATCAACCGCTTCACCTGCTTCATATCCCGCAGGAAGCGCTCGCGTTCGGCCGCCTTGTCCGCAGGCTCGCGGATGCGCAGGATGAAGGAAGGGTGGATGGTGATGAACACACGCAGGCCGTCCTCGCGCTCGATCACCTGGCCGCGCATCTTCGTCACCGGGATCGCCTTGCCCAGCAGCGACAATGCCGCAGTGGCGCCGAGCGCCACGGCGAGGTTCGGCTTGATGAGATCGAACTCCTGGTCGAGCCACCAACGGCAAGCCTGAACCTCGCCGGCATTCGGTTTGGAGTGGATGCGACGCTTGCCGCGTGGCTCGAATTTGAAGTGCTTGACCGCGTTGGTGACATAGACTTTTTGGCGGTCAACGTCCGCGTCATCGAGGATAGCATCGAACACCCTGCCCGCCGGGCCGACGAAGGGTTTGCCGGCGAGATCCTCCTGATCACCCGGCTGTTCGCCGACGAAAATCACCTTGGCGTTGTCAGGACCCTCACCGAAGACGGTCTGGGTCGCATTGCGCCACAGCGGACAGCGACGGCAACCTTCCGCCGTCCCACGCAGTTCCGGGATCGAGTTGGCATCAGTCTCGTCCGATATCAGTTCGGCGCGTGGCCCGGAAATACGTCGGGCTGGCATCTTCGCATCGCGCGGAAGGCCTGTGGTCGCCATCATCCTGCCTCGTCCATTCCAATATTGAAATGGCCGAAGCGGGCGATAGTTCCCTGCTCAGACCTCGTGCAGGTAGAGATGATAATCCAGCTCGCTCACCGTGCGCGCGACACGCAAATATTCGGACTGCTTGATCGCCACGAAGGTGCGGTGCAAATCCTCGCCGAGCGCACCCTTCAGGAAGCTGGATGTCCTCGCGGCCTCGATGGCGGCGCGCCAGTCGGCCGGCATCGTCGTGCGGGTGACGGCAGCCTCATAGCCATTGCCCGTCGTTTCGGGGCCGGGATCAAGCCCCTCGTCGAGGCCCTTGATGATACCGGCGAGCACTGTCGCGGCAATCAGGTAGGGGTTGGCGTCGACACCGGACGGCCGGTGCTCGATGCGCCGGTTCTTGGCGTCGCCCGCCGGCACGCGCAACGCCACGGAACGGTTGTTGACGCCCCAGGTCGGTGCCACCGGGGCGTAGGATTGCGAGACGAAACGCCGCCAGGAATTGGCGTGCGGCGCAAACACCAGCATCGATTCCGCCATCGTCTGGATCAGGCCGCCGAGACCGCGCAGCAGCGGCAGCGACCAGCTTTCGCCGCCGGCTTCCGAAAATACGTTTCGGCCCGTCTTGTCCTGCAGCGACACGTGGAAATGCATGCCCGAACCGGCATATTTCTCGATCGGCTTGGCCATGAAACAGGCGGTGACGCCGTGACGGCGCGCCTGTGCCCGCACCAGCCGCTTTAGCATGACGAGGTCGTCGGCTGCCCGCATCACGTCCTTGCGGTAGTTCAGCGTCAATTCGTACTGGCCCGGCGCATATTCGGAAATCACCGTCTCGGCCGGAATTCCCTGCACCTTGGCGGCCGCATAGATGTCGGAGAACAGCGGCTCCATGCCGTGCAGATGGTCGACGGAATAGACTTCCGTCTTGCCCGAGACCCGGCCGTCAAGCACCGCGCGCGCCGGCTGCACCTTGCCGTCGGCATCGCGTTCGTTGGCCAGCAGGAAAAATTCGAGTTCGAAGGCACCGGCCGGATAGAGCCCCTTGGCCGCCAGTATGTCGACTTGCCGGGCCAGTGCCAGCCGTGGGTCCGAAGACATGGGCTGGCCTTCGAGATGGTACATCGCCATCAACACCTGGCCGCGCGGCGGGTTGGTGCCATGGAGCGGCACAAGCGTGCCGGGGATCGGCCATGCCCGGAGATCGCCGTCACCGGTCGTCCAGATCAGTCCGGTTTCGTGCACATCCTCGCCGGTGATGTCGAGGCCGAGGATCGAGATCGGCATGTGGCGGCCGCCCTCGAAGATGCTTTTCAGCTCGTGCCGGCGCACGATCTTGCCGCGGCCGACGCCATTGGCGTCGGTCAGCACGATATCGAAGGCTTCGATCTCGGGATGGGCGTCGAGAAAGGCTTGCGCCTCGGTGGGCGAGGAGCCCGAAGGTGAGGTCACGATGGCATTGTCCATGGCCGCTTGTCTCATGCCGCAAGCTTTGCCGCAACCGCGCCGAAGGCGGCGATCAGCCGGTTGACCTGGGCGCCTGAGGTCGCCGGCGAGATCAGCATCATGTTGTGGAAGGGCGCGATCAACACGCCGCGATTGACCAGCGCGACATGGATGGCGGCTTCCAGCTCCGGCGCATGCGCGCCTTCCGCCTCGGCGCCATTGCGCAGCGGGCCGGGCGCGCAGATGAACTCGACGCGGGCGCCGACACGGGCGACATGCCAGGGCAGGTTGTAGCGGTCGATCACGCCGGTCAGGCCGGCATCGAGCCGCCGCGCCAGATGGTCCATGCGGGCGTAATTGTCCTCGGTCATCACCTCTTCGAGCGTCGCGCGCATGGTGGCGAACTGCAGCGGATTGGCCGAGAGCGTCGTGCCCATGCCGGAATAGCCGGGCTCCTTGGTCCTGTTGTAGTCGGCATAGCGCGAGGCGACCTCGTCACTCATGCCCCACACGCTCGCCGGCACACCGCCGGCGATCGGCTTGCCCAGCACGAACAAGTCCGGATCGAGTCCATATTTCCTTGTGTAGCCGCCCGGACCGGTCGAGATCGTATGCGTCTCGTCGATCAGAAGCAGCGTGCCAGTCGCGCGGGTGAGACGCCGCAACGCATCGTGGAAGCCGGGATCGGCCAGAACCATGCAGGAATTGGTCAGCACCGGTTCCGCGATGACGCAGGCGACATCCTTGTCCTTGAGCGCTGCCTCGAGCGCTGGAATGTCGTTGAACTCGATGACCTTGGCCGTACGGGTCAGGTCGCGGAACTCGCCGGCCAGTCCCGGCCGGTTGACGGGCTTTCCGTCGATCAGCCGCACCATCGTCTCGTCCACCGAGCCGTGATAGCAGCCGTTGAAGACCAGGATCTTTTCCCGGCCGGTGACGGCGCGGGCGACGCGCAGCGCAAAGCGGTTGGCGTCGGTCGCCGTCGTCGCGATCTGCCAGAACGGCAGACCGAAACGCTGCTGCAGCAGCGGCCCGATGGCGAGCGCATCTTCCGAAGGCAGCATATAGGTCAGCCCGCGCCCGGCCTGGCGGCGAATGGCGCGCGCCACCGCTGGCGGCGAATGGCCGAACATCGAGCCGGTATCGCCAAGGCAGAAATCGTCGAGCCTGTTACCGTCGATATCGGTGATCGTGGCGCCCCTGGCGCTGTCGACCAGGATCGGAAACGGCGTTGGCCAGTCGTTCATCCAATGCATCGGCACGCCGCCGAAGAAGCCGGGCAGGCCGTTGCCGACCTTCGCTTGCGATTTCGGCCGTGCCTTGCGGAAAACTTCTCCTTCGGTCTCGCGCAGATTGGCGATGCGGTCGCGGCTGATGCCGCCGATGGCCGTCTTTGACATGTGGCTGCTGTGCATTGAAACCCCTCTGATCGTTCCTCTTAGCCAATCCGTGTCGGCCTCGGCAATTGGCCGCGCGCCCGTCCTGTATTGGCGCAGCGTTCGGCAGCGGCGCTTGACCGTGCCGCTGAAGTCAGCGCCAATATGAGTGTGGGAATTGAGGTGGGGAGGCAAAAATGCGGACGATCATCTGTGTAGCAATGTTTCTGTCGTCGGCCGGCGCGGCCCTCGCCTCGGGCGGCATCTGGTGCAACGTCGACGATACGGCTGTCACATTCGACGTCGGCGCTGGCGTCACCAGAGGCATGGGCGGCCCAACCTTCAACTTTCGCGGCGATCTCGAAATCAAGGCGCGGCCGGCCGGCGACGGATTGCGCAAGACGGTGTTCGAGGATTCCAACCTGACCCAGTACTGGCTGGACGACAAGGAGCTGCGGCTGAACATCTACCGCGAGTACGAGGTGGCAAGCACCTTCAATTCAGTCGAACTGACGATCCTGACCAAAACCAGCGACGAAGGCGTCTATGACGGGCAGTACACGCTTGCCGTCTATGACAATGCCGCCGACACGGACAAGGACGGCAAGCCGACGGAGTTGACGGGCAAGGTGTCGTGCGGCGCCGAGTGATCCGCTATTTTGAAACTACGCCGTGATGTCGATGACGCCGCAGTCGCCGGCGGCACTGCCGAAGGCGATGCGGCGTTCTTCCTTGTCCCACATCATCGAGGTGATCGCGCCCTTGCCCGGCCGCCGCAACAGCACTTCCTTGGCATCCGAGAAGCGCACCGCCATCACCATGCCGTCATCATAACCGACGGCGACGACATCCTGGCTCGGGTGGCAGGCGACTGCCGTCACCATGGCGTTGCCGCGCGTGCCGAGCTCCAGCGGCGCCTTGCCCATCGGGCCGTCCTTGCCTGAAAACGGCCAGACGATCGCCGCCGGCGCGCCGGAACTCGCCAGCCATTTGCCTTTGACGCTCCATGACAGGCTTTTGACCTTGCCGGGATAGCCGGTCATGCGCATGTGCTTGCCGTCCGCCAGCTTCCAGCCGTGCAAGGCGTTTTCCTGCATTGTGGTGACGAGGAAGGCGCCGTCGGGCGAAAAGGTGACGCCGGTGTGGGCGCCAGCCCATTCGAGTTCCACCGGCTTGCCCTCGGCGGCCGGGAAATGCAGCGTCGCGCCATTGTAGCGGGCAACACCGAAGCGCATGCCCTTGGGCGAAAACGCCAGTCCCTCGACCGAGCGCGGATGGACGAATTCCCGGGTCTTGCCGTCGGCGAAACGAACGGAGGCGGTTTTCCCCGTCGCATAGGCAATGGCCCCCTGCGGTCCCGCGGCAACGCTGGTGATCCACTTCTTGCCGGCTGTCGCCAATTCCTGTGCCTCGCCACCTGCCTTCACGGCAAACACCTTGCCGTCCTCACCACCGGTGATCAGCCGGTCATTGGCTGGGTCGTGGAAGGCCGCGAGCAGCCCGTCATTGGCCCGCAGCGTCTTGTGGCCATTGTCGAGCCGGTGGACGGCGCCATCGGCCAGCGCGAAATGCGGCACGTCGCCGAGGAAGACGGCGGCAAGGCAGTGGCCTTCGAGATCAAGCGGGGCGACGGTGGGCATGGCTATCTTTGTTCAATTGGACGGATTGCAACGCGGCTTACTCGACGCAAGAGGCCATTGTCAAAGCAGTCCCTTGGTGCGCAGATCGGTTGCGAATGTCGCCAGGGGCATCGCCAGGGTCAAATCCGATCCTTGAAGGCGCTCGACACCGTAGCTGGCGTACCATTTCGCAGCGCGCTCACTCTTGGCATCGATAATGAGCAGGATGCCCCCGCCCTCGCCGGCAAGCCGCAGGCAACGCAACGCCGCGGCTGCAAGCAATTGTCCTCCGAGCCCATTCCCTGCGGCGGTAAGGTCGGTTGCGAGGCGGGCGAGCTTGAAGCCGGAAACCTCGTGCCGCGCCAAGCCCTTCGTCATGGCTGCCGGCACGTTTTCGTGAGCGACGGCAGAGGGTGCGATTGTGTAGAATCCTAGAATTCGTTCTGGCGCCGCGTCATCAACAGCACAGAAGGTCTTCGCGGCATTCTGCTCGTGACTTTGCCGTGCGAAACGCCGCAGAAAATCATTCATGTGCGTATCGCCGCAATCGAAGGAATTCCGATTGTGCCGTTTCGCAATCGCCTCTTCGTGCCAGGACGGAAGCGTCACAGCGTATCTGGCAAGGCTGCAATCGCTGCTCGCAACTTGGCGTTGGGTTTGGGCGGGTGCTCCAAAAGGTCGAGTATGCGTGTGAAATCGCGGTCTGATACTTTCGTGACCTCGGCCGCTTCGATCACGGCCTGAGCTTCGGGCACCACCTTGTTGAGGATGAAGTCAGCCACGTCCTGATGCGACAGGGCAGCCGCCCGCGCAATCATCGCCTTTTGCGCCGGCGCAATGCGGATTTGATAACGCTCGGTCTTATTGTCGGCGGGCCGCGGCATGGGTGCCTCCTTGATCTCGCGTACACATATTATGTGTACGCGAGATCAAGGTCAATCCTTTATGCCTGGCAGGCGTCAAAGCTCTTCTTCAGCCGCTCGGCGTCGAGTTCGCGGCCGATGAAGACCAGCCGGCTCTCGTGTTTCTCGCCGTCTTTCCAGGCGCGCTGGTGGTCGCCCTCGATGATCATGTGCACACCCTGGATGACGTAGCGCTCATCGTCGCCCTTGAGCGCGATGATGCCTTTCAACCGCAGGATGTTCGGGCCTTCCATCTGGGTGATCTTCTCGATCCAGGGGAAGAACTTCTTCGGGTCCATTTCGCCACCGCGCAGCGACACCGACTGCACCGTCACGTCATGGATGTCGGAAGGATGCGCATGATGATCGTGCCCCTCATGATCATGCCCGTGATGATCGTGGTGGTGATCGTGGCCATCATGGTCGTGGTGATCGTGGTCATGGTGATCGTCATGCGCCTCGAGGAAGTGCGGATCGTTTTCCAGCGCCTTGGAGAGGTCGAAGGCGCCACGGTCGAGCACCTCGGACAGGGCGACACCGGCGCGCGTCGTGCGATGGATCCTCGCCGCCGGATTGATGGCGCGGATCGTCGCCTCGACCTTGGCGAGTTCTTCCGGTGTGACCAGATCGGTCTTGTTGAGCACGACGACGTCGGCGAAGGCGATCTGGTCCTCGGCTTCCTTGGAATCCTTGAGGCGCAACGGCAGATGCTTGGCGTCGACCAGCGCTACCACCGCGTCGAGCTTGGTCTTGGAGCGCACGTCGTCGTCCATGAAGAAGGTCTGCGCCACCGGCACCGGATCGGCGAGGCCGGTGGTCTCGACCACGATGGCGTCGAAGCGGCCGGGGCGGCGCATCAGGCCTTCGACGACGCGGATCAGGTCGCCGCGCACCGTGCAGCAGACGCAGCCATTGTTCATCTCGTAGATTTCCTCGTCGGATTCCACGATCAGGTCGTTGTCGATGCCGATTTCGCCGAATTCATTGACGATGACGGCGTAACGCTTGCCGTGGCTCTCCGACAGGATGCGGTTGAGCAGCGTCGTCTTGCCGGCACCGAGATAGCCGGTGAGAACGGTTACGGGGATCTGCGTCTGTGCGTCGCTCATGGCTTGCCTCGAACTGACTGGGCCAAAATCTGGGGCCGCGAAAGGGATTGTCGGTTCCATATAGGATGTGTGCCGGGCTTTTGCACGGGGCAAACCAATGGGCCAAGGCGGCCCCCCGGGATTGTCCCACGATCCTGGCTGCGAAAAGCTTCGCTGCCTCCGCGACGTGACGACAAACGGGGCGTCCGTCCAGGTCTGCCGACCATCACATCGCGCCCGCTCGGTGGCTGTGAATCCGCAACTGCCGAAACTCGTTTGTCATCTAACTGAAATAAACATCTGGCATTAGCCACGGCGGACACCGCAATGCTTGCCGGCAAAGCTGTTTGAAGCGCCGGAATCTTTTCGATCGTCGATTGCCAACCGGCCGGCTGCGTCTATGCTGCACGCACCGGTACGGCCGAAGAGGGATGACCATGGCCAAGGCGGACAAGACTGCAACGATGAGCCGGCTGCATTCCGCGGCAAGGCTGGCAAGGACCGCACTGGCGGCTCGGCTTCTGGCGCACGGCTTCTATGCCGGCCAGGACCAGATCATGCTGGCGCTCGACCGCGAGGACGGCCAGACGCCGGGCAATCTTGCCGGTCGCCTCGGCGTGCGCCCGCCCACCATCACCAAGACCATCAACAGGCTGCAGGCGCAGGGTTTCCTGGAAAAGCGCGCCTCCGAGGCCGATGCCCGCCAGGCGCACATCTTCTTGACCGACACCGGCCGCGAAACCATCCGCGCCATCGAAAAGTCGGTGAAGAAGACCGAGAAGCAGGCGCTGAAAGGCCTCGACAAGAAGGACCAGAAGGCGCTGTTCAAGCTGCTTGCCCGCATCGAGGCCAACCTCTCCAACGAGGAGCTGGTGTTGATGGACGACGACGCCGAGTCGGACGACTGATCGTCCGGTACGACGATCAGGCCGCCGCCATCGCGGCCGGTCCACGGATCAGCGAAGACCAGCGTCCCGGCGTCATGCCGAACGCCTTCTTGAATTGCCTGTTGAAATGGCTCTGGTCGCTGAAGCCGGCCTCGACGGCAATCTGCGCCAATGGTTCGCCGGCCATGATCATCCGCCGCGCGTGCTGAAGCCGGCGCATCACCAGGAAACGATGCGGGCTGGTTGAGAAGGCGGCGCGGAAATGCCGTGACAAGGCATAGCGGTCGAGCCCGGTGATCGCCTCCAATTCGCTCGAACCCACCGGACGGTTCAGGTTTTCCGTGAGATAGTCACGCGCGGCCGCGGCCGCTTGCCACGCCGTCCTGGCTATCGGCTTGCCCGGCTGCCCGGCATGCCGCGAGAGCCTCTGCATCAGCTGCGCCAGGAAGTCGTCGACGAACAATTCGTCGAGTTCCTGCTCCAGCGGCCCCAGTGCCGAAAGCAGCGTTGCGCAAAAGGCATCGTCCGTCACCACGGCGTCCCTGACGAAGGGCAACGATGCGCCGCCAAGGCAGTCGAGCATCAGCGACGGTTCGAGATAGAGCATCCTGTAGCGCAACCCGTCCTCGGTGCCGGCGCCGCCGTCATGCAATTCGTCGGGATGCAGCACGATGATCTGGCCGGGCAGGCTTACCCGCGTCGCACCACGATAGCGAAAGGTCTGCACGCCCTGCAGCGTCAGCCCGATCGCATAGGTGTCATGGCGGTGCAGGTCAAAGGCGCTGCCGTGGAACCGCGCCTCGATCCGCTCCATGCCCGCAGGGTCGGGAGCGGAAATGATGCAGTTTTGCGCCGCATCGGCGCACAAACGTCCAAGACCCTCGAAGGCCTGGCTGCCTAGATCGTGCGACATCGTCTCCTTCAGCCTCGAATGGGGACAGTTCGAATGGGTAATGTCTCATGTTCGATACGAAATTTGCAATCGTGCTCAGGGAGGACCTGCCGGTCTGGCAGAAACTCAACGTCACGGCCTTCCTGACCAGCGGCGTCGTCGCCCAGTTCCCTGGCATCATTGGCGAACCCTACCGCGACCGGTCAGGCAATCTTTACAATCCGCTGTCGATCCAGCCGGTCATCGTGCTGTCGGCGGATCAGGCGACGCTCGCCGCGATCCACCGGCGCACGCTCGAGCGTGGCGTGACGACCTCGCTCTATGTCGAGGAGATGTTTTCGACCGGCTTCGACGCCGCCAATCGCGCCGTCTTCGCCGAGTTTGCGCCCGAAGACGCCAAGGTGGTCGGCATCGCGCTGCGCGCCGAGAAGAAGGTGGTCGACAAGGTCACCAAGGGCGCCCGCATGCACGCCTAGCGACATAGGCATGGACTAAGCCTGGCGGCACCTGTTGTTAGGCCAGCACGCTCAGGCGCGGCAGCGGGCGACAATTGGCTTGCCGGCAAGCGGCAATTCCCGCAAAGAAGGGCTTCAGCCCAGCTTTTCCCGGCCTGCAAGTGAATGCTCCCCAAAGACACTTAGAAAGCGCGACGCCGCCGGTGGCGATCCTGTGCATGCTTTCCACCTATGTCTTCTTCACCTTCCTCGACACCTCAAGCAAATATCTCGTCCTGGCCGGGGTCTCGGTGCTGATCGTCGCCTGGGTACGCTTTGCCGTGCATGTCGTATTGGTCGGCGCTCTCCTGCGCGGCTGGCGCCAGCCGGTGCGGTTTCGCCCGGTTAACCTGCCGGCGCATGTGCTGCGCGGACTGTTCCTGTTCGGCTCCACCATTTTCAACGTCCTGGCGCTGCGGTCCCTGCAATTGGCCGAGACGACATCGATCTATTTCTTTGGACCGATGGTGATCACCGCACTTGCCGGCCCGCTGCTCGGCGAATGGGCCGGCTGGCGGCGTTGGCTGGCTATCGTGGCTGCCTTCACCGGTGTTCTGATCATCACCAGGCCGGGTGTCGGCGTTTTCGGCATCGGGCATCTCTTCGCGCTCGGCTCGATGCTGTCGAACTGCTTCTACGTCATCATGACCCGCCGCATGTCGGCGACCGAAACCTCGGAAAGCCTCATCTTGTTTTCGGCGCTCGCGCCGACGGTGCTGCTGTTGCCCCTGCTGCCGTTCTCGTTCTCGCTGCCGCATGATGGCTGGCACTGGTTCATTCTGCTCATGCTTGGCGTGTTCGGCGGCGTCGGCCACTGGCTGCTGGTCCAGGCCTACCGGCTGGCGACGACAACGGCGCTCGCTCCCTATCCCTATTCGCAGATGGTGTGGATGATCATTTCCGGCTGGATCGTGTTCAAGCAGTTCCCCGACCGCTGGACGCTGCTCGGCGCGGCCATCATCGTCGCCAGCGGCCTCTACATCGTGCACCGCGAACACCGGCTTCGGCTGCAGAGCCGCGCTGCCTCCGATGTCGAGGCGGAAGCGCTGGCAAAAAAACTTTGATTTGCCTTCGATCGGTGGCATAACGCCGCCTTTAAACAGTTTAGGTCAGAATTCAGGTCGTTCGGGGAGCGCAAGGCGCTGGCACAAAAAATCAAGCTTTCGACGATCGCGGATGCGCTCGGCGTGTCCACGGCCACGGTTTCGCTGGCGCTGCGCGACAGCCCATTGGTCGCCGGCTCGACACGCGATCGCATCAAGGAACATGCCCGCGCCATCGGCTATATCTACAACCGCCGCGCCGCCAGCCTGCGCACCTCGCGCTCGGGCATTGTCGGCGTCGTCGTGCACGACATCATGAACCCGTTCTTCGCCGAGATCCTGCGCTCGATCGAAAGCGAGCTCGACCGCAGCCGGCAGACCTTCATCCTGTCCAACCACTACGACCAGCTCGAGAAACAGCGCACCTTCATCGACACGCTGCTGCAGCTCGGCGCCGATGGCGTCATCATGTCACCGGCCATCGGCACCCCGGCTTCCGACATCCTGATGGCCGAGGAGAACGGCCTGCCGGCGGTGCTGATCGCGCGCACTGTCGAGGGCGCCGACGTGCCGGTGTTTCGCGGCGACGATGCCTATGGAACGGGGCTCGCCACCAATCACCTGATCTCGCTCGGCCATAAGCGCATCGCCATGATCGGCGGCACCGACCAGACCTCGACCGGACGCGACCGCTATCAGGGCTATGTCAACGCCATGGAAGCGGCAGGACTGGAAGTCAGGCCGTCCTGGCGCATTGCCGGCCCGCGCACCAAGCAGGCCGGCTTCGAGGCCGCCGGGCAGTTCCTGGCACTGAAGGACAAGCCGACCGCGGCCTGCTGCTGGAACGACCTTGTCGCCATCGGATTGATGAACGGTATCGCGCGTGCCGGCCTGGTGCCCGGCGTCGACATCTCCGTCACCGGCTATGACGATCTCGAAGAGGCGGCGATCGCCACGCCGGCGCTGACCACCGTCTGGAACGGGCAGCGCGAGGTTGGCCGCCGCGCCGCCAGCGCACTGCTCGACAAGCTCAACGGGCAGACGGTGCGGCCCTCGCAGGAATTGATCAAGCCGGAACTGCATGTGCGCCAGTCGACCGGCAAACCGGTGGAGCGTGCATGACGAAGGCCGAAGAGTTGCAAGCCGTCGCCATTCTGGTCCCGGCGGGTTTCAGCGACCACGCGGTTGGGCGCATCGAGCGGACCTTCAGGCGCATCGCCATCGAGCGCGCCGATCCGGCGCTGGTCACCGACGAGATGCGCAGCACGGTGCGGGGCATTGCTTCGTTTGCCGGCATCAACGCGGCGATGATGGATGCGCTGCCCAATCTCGAACTGATCGCCTCCTTCGGCGTCGGTTATGATTCGGTCGATGTTGGCCATGCGGCGGCGAACAACATCATGGTCACCAACACGCCCGACGTCTTGACCGAGGAGGTCGCCGACACCGCGATCGGGCTGCTTATCAACACCATCCGCGACCTGCCGCGCGCCGAAACCTGGCTGCGCGACGGCAGCTGGGCGAAGAAGGGCGACTATCCGCTGAGCCGGCTGACCTTGCGTGCACGCCGCGTCGGCATTTTCGGCATGGGCCGCATCGGACGAGCCATCGCCCGGCGGCTGGAAGCGTTCGGCCTACCGGTCGCCTACCACAACCGGCGTCGCGTCGAAGGTCTTGCCTACCAGTATCACCCGACGCTCAAGGGCCTCGCCGAAGCGGTCGACACGCTGATTTCGGTGGCGCCCGGCGGCGCTTCGACACAGAAGGCGGTCAACGCCGAGATCCTGTCGGCGCTCGGCGCCAACGGCGTCTTCGTCAACATCGGCCGCGGCAGTACGATCGATGAGGCCGCCCTTGCGGCAGCCCTGGCCAACGGCACCATCGCGGCCGCCGGCCTCGATGTCTTCGCCGCCGAGCCGAATGTTCCGAAGGCGTTGCTCGATGCACCGAACACCTCCTTGTTGCCGCATGTCGGGTCGGCCTCGCAGCACACGCGCCGCGCCATGGCGGATCTGTGCGTCGACAATCTTGTGTCCTGGTTCGGCGAGCGCCGCCCGCTGACGCCGGTGCCGGAGACTGCGAATGTGAGGGCTCGCGGCTGAGTGGCAGTTTGCCACAATTATTAACGTCGGCTTAACCCTTGGAAATCATTGTTTATCCTGTCCGTCTACAGGGATGAACACCAGGATGAAGACGCTCTCCGCATTGATCGCCGCCGCTGCGCTTTTTGGCGGTATCCAGCTGTTTCATGGCGGCACTGGGGAAAGCGCGGCCAACGAGCCCGCCCCGTCCAGCACCTACAGGCTTGTCGCCAATGGCGACGAGGCGGCTTGCGCGGTCAGCCGCGGCGCCGAAATTTCCGACGGCTTGTCGCTGGTTACCGTCGCGCCGACCTGCCGCCGGCTCCTGCCAGGTATCGAGCAAGCAAAATTCTGGCGTGAACAAACCGACGGCTCGGTCGCCTTCAGCGCCAACGGCATCGATCCGATCGTCACTTTCAGCATTGCCGACGGCAACGGTTACGAATCCTATGCCCCAGCCACGCCCTTGCTGTCGCTGGCTGCAACCGGTGATTTGAAGTCGGAAGACTGATTATTCCGCAGCGGCCCGCGCACCGGCTTTCGCAGCCGCATGCAGGCGTACCGCATCGCCGAAGGCGCGGAAAATCTTGACCGAGTTGCTGTCCGACTTGACCCAGTATTCCGGATGCCACTGGACCCCGACGGCAAAGGCGCGGGCCCCCTTGACCGAAACCGCTTCGACCGTGCCGTCAGTGGCGACAGCCTCGACCTCGAGTTTCGACCCCAGCCGGTCGATCGCCTGGCGGTGCAACGAATTGACCTTCATGTCGCCGGCACCGAACACGCCGGCCAGGCAGCTGCCTGGCTTGATCGAAATGGTTTGGTGGATGGCGAAGCGTTCGTCCTGCTTGTCGCTCACGGGCGCGCGGTGGTCGAGCGAACCTTCGCGCTCCTGGATCTCGGTGCCGAGTGTGCCGCCGAGCGCGACGTTCAACTCCTGGATGCCGCGGCAGATGGCAAGCAGCGGCACGCCGCGCTCGATCGCCTTGCGGATCAGCGGCAGCGTGGTGGCGTCACGCGCCAGATCATAAGGGCCGTTGGCCTCGCTGGCGTCGCCGCCGTAAAGCGAGGGATGTACGTTGGACTTCGAGCCGGTGACCATGACGCCGTCGACTGAGGACAGGAGTTCGTCGAAGTCGAGCCTGTCGCCGAATGACGGCACCAGCAGCGGGAACACGCCAGCGCCGGTGATCGCGGCTTCCAGGTACTGCTGTGGGGCGGCATGCCAGGTGTAGTTGTCGAACTGACGGACGTCGGTCGATATGGCGACGAGCGGCTGGTGCATTTTGGCTCTGTTTTCCATCTGGGCAAGGATGTCCTGCCTCCAAAATAGGCGATCTCCCGAAATTTTTCCATGCCAAGTTTCAGCATCTCGCATGGGCCACGAAACCGCCTGTTAGACTATAGTTGCAGGGCTGCACGGCTTGGTCACCAAATCCGGCCGCCGTGCTGGACTAGGCTTCTCGCCTGTGTATTGTTTCGGCCAACCGATGCGGGAGTTGAGGATTTCCCGAACTCGGTCTGTTGATCCAATAGGGAGGAACTTCATGGATCGTCGTTCATTCATCCGCAGGGCCGGCGTGACCGGCGTCGGCGCCGCCGCCGCGGCGGCCACGCTTGCGGCACCGGCAATAGCCCAGTCAAATCCCAAGGTGACATGGCGGCTTGCGTCGTCCTTCCCGAAGTCGCTCGACACCATCTATGGCGGCGCCGAGGTGTTCTCCAAGATGCTGTCGGAAGCCACCGACGGCAATTTCCAGATCCAGGTGTTTGCCGCCGGTGAACTCGTGCCCGGCCTGCAGGCCGCCGACGCCACCACGGCCGGCACCGTCGAAGCCTGCCACACGGTGGCATATTACTACTGGGGCAAGGATCCGACATGGGCGCTGGGTGCGGCCGTTCCCTTCTCGCTCAACGCGCGCGGCATGAACGCCTGGCACTACCATGGCGGCGGCATCGACCTGTTCAACGAGTTTCTCGCCACGCAAGGGTTGTTCGGCCTGCCCGGCGGCAACACCGGCGTGCAGATGGGCGGCTGGTTCCGCAAGGAGATCAACACGGTCGCCGACCTCTCCGGCCTCAAGATGCGCATCGGCGGCTTCGCCGGCAAGGTGGTGCAGAAGCTCGGCGTCGTGCCGCAGCAGATCGCCGGCGGCGACATCTATCCGGCGCTGGAAAAAGGCACCATCGACGCCGCCGAATGGGTCGGCCCCTATGACGACGAGAAGCTCGGCTTCTACAAGGTCGCGCCCTATTACTACTATCCCGGCTGGTGGGAGGGCGGACCGACCGTCCACCTGATGTTCAACAAGGCGAAATACGAAGAGCTTTCGCCGACCTACAAGTCGCTGTTGCGCACATGCGCCCAGGCCGCCGATGCGAACATGCTGCAGAAATACGACTATTTGAACCCTCCAGCGGTGAAACGGCTGGTGGCCGGGGGAGCGAAGCTGCGTCCGTTCAGCCAGGACATCATGGCCGCCTGTTTCGAGAAGGCCAACGAAGTCTACACCGAAATGGAAGCCTCCAACGCGCCGTTCAAGAAGATCTGGGATTCGATCAAGGGCTTCCGCAAGGAGCACTATCTCTGGGCGCAGGTGGCCGAATACAATTACGACACCTTCATGATGGTCCAGCAGCGCAACGGCAAACTGTAGCGCTGTCGAAGTCTGCGCCGCCCCTCATCCGCCCGGCAGGGCGCCAAGGGGCGGCGCCAACTCCGAAAGCTCGCCTGTCAGCCCAAACCGGGCACCACCAGCACCTTGACCTCGCCTGGAGCTGGTGGGTTGACAATCACGTCAGCCGCCTCTTCGAGCGGCACTTGCCTGGAGATCAGCCGGTCGATCTCGATCGCGCCCGACGCGATCAGCTCGGCGGCGCGGCGGTGCGTGTAGGGATTGAGAAACGAGCCCAGCACCTTGAGTTCCCGAAACAACAGGTCGAAGGGTTCGAATTCCACCTTCATGCCTTGCGGCGTCACGCCGACGACGACGACGGTGCCACCGGCCCTTGCCAGCCGCATCGACTGCTCGACGGTCTCGCGCACCCCGGCGCATTCGAACACCACGTCAACGCCGCCCGGCATCAGGCCCGCCGGCCCGGCGATGGCATCGATGACGTCGCCGGCGGTCGGGTCAACCATCGCTGTCGCGCCTAACTCCTCGGCGAGTGCGCGCCGCGAGGCCTGCCTGGTCGACAGGATGATGGTCGTGGCGCCGGCCAGCCGCGCCAGTTGCACGGTGAGCAGGCCAATCACGCCGCCGCCGAGCACGACCACCGAGCTGCCGGGCTTGATCTCGGCCAGGTCCACGCCATGCAGGCAGCAGCCGAGCGGCTCGCAGAACGCGCCATGCGTCGGCTTCAAACCGGCGGGCAGGATAAAAGCCTGTTTCTGCGGCAGCACGACATAGTCGGCAAACCCGCCGTCGCGGTGGATGCCGATGGCGTTGAGATTGCGGCAGAGATTGACCCGGCCGGCATGGCAATGCGGACACCGCCCGCAGGCGATATTGGGGTCGCCGGTGACGCGGTCGCCGATGGCAAAGCCGGAGACTTCGGCTCCAACAGCCTCGATGATGCCCGAGAATTCGTGGCCGGGCGTCACTGGCGGCCTGCAGGGAAATTCGCCGTGGAAAAGATGCCGGTCGGTGCCGCAGACGCCACAGGCTTCGACCCGCACCAGAAGATCGTCCGGTCCGGGAACGGGTTTGTCGACCTTGCGCAGCGAAATGCTGCCTACCGCTTCCAGCCGCACCGCTCTCATGGCGTGGTCCCCATCAGTTGAAGCTTGGTGGCTGCGAAAGGTCCGGCGTCGGCGTCGCCGGCTTAGCCGGCGGCGCATCGCCGAAACTCGGCGGTTGCGACAGGTCCGGCGTGCCGGGCGCGGCCGGTGCATTGCCGCCATTGGCAGGTGCGCTGCCGTCCTGCGGGGCGCCGAGCGGCGATAGAGAGGGCATTTCCGGTACCTTGTAGTCGATCGTGCCTGGATCGGTCGCCGTGCCTTTGTAGCGCATCACCATTTGCGGGAAGGAGATGGTCAGCCCGATCATGATCACCTGGATCAGGACGAACGGCACCGCGCCCCAATAGATCTGGCCTGTCGTCACCGGCGCGACCTGCTTGCCGGTGAGGCGGTCGAGATAGGGCACCCTCGCGGCGACCGAGCGCAGGTAGAACAGCGCGAAGCCGAAGGGCGGGTGCATGAAGCTGGTCTGCATGTTGACGCCGAGCAGCACGCCGAACCAGATCAGGTCGATGCCGAGCTTGTCGGCCGCCGGCGCCAGCAGCGGCACGATGATGAAGGCCAGCTCGAAGAAATCGAGGAAGAAGGCCAGGAAGAAGACGAGGATGTTGACGCCGATCAGGAAGCCGACTTCGCCGCCCGGCAGCGAAGTCAAAAGGTGCTCGACCCATATCTGGCCGTTGACGCCGTAGAAGGTCAGCGAGAACACGCGCGCGCCGATCAGGATGAACAGCACGAAGGACGATAGTCGCGTCGTCGAGGCGAGTGCTTGCTTGATCACATCCAGCGACAGCCGGCCCTTTGCCGCGGCCATCGCCAATGCGCCGACCGCGCCCATGGCGCCGCCTTCCGTCGGCGTGGCAATGCCGAGGAAGATGGTGCCCAGCACCAGGAAGATCAGCGCCAGCGGCGGGATCAGCACGATGACCACCTGCTGCGCCAGCCTGGACATCATGTGGATATTCAGCCGCCGGTCGGCAATCGCGACGATATAGATCACGATCACGCCGGCCGTGGCGCCCAGAATATCGGCATTGTCGCCATGCGCCGGCGCCAGATAGCGGTACGCCGCATAGGATATGGCCACCGCTGCCACCAGCGCCACCAGCAGCGACATCACGCCATGTCCAAGCGTGCGTGCTTCGAGTGGCAGCGCCGGCATCATCTTCGGCCGGAAGATCGACACGATGAGAATGTAAAGCGCGTAGAGTCCTGTCAGCACCAGGCCGGGGATCAGCGCGCCGGCATACATGTCGCCGACCGAGCGGCCGAGCTGGTCGGCGAGCACGATCAGCACCAACGACGGTGGGATGATCTGCGCGAGCGTGCCGGAGGCGGCGATGACGCCGGACGCCAGCCGGCGGTCATAGCCATAGCGCAGCATGATCGGCAGCGAGATCAGTCCCATGGCGATGACCGATGCCGCCACCACGCCGGTGGTCGCCGCCAGCAGAGCGCCGACGAAGATCACCGCGTAGGCGAGACCGCCGCGGATCGGTCCGAACAGCTGGCCGATCGTGTCGAGCAGGTCCTCGGCCATGCCCGATCGCTCGAGCACGATGCCCATGAAGGTGAAAAACGGGATCGCCAGCAGCGTGTCGTTCGACATCACCCGACTGCCGTAGAAATTGTCCGGAAGCGCATAGAGCAGCGGCCAGGCGAGGTTGATCGCACCGCCCGAATAGGGCGTCAGGAGCACGCCGATAAAAAAGAACATCAATCCGTTGGCGGCCAGCGAAAAGGCGACAGGATAGCCGATCAGCATGAACAGGATCAGCGAGGCGAACATGATCGGCGCCATGTTCTGGGCAATGAACTCCATCACGAGCGCACCTCGTCGGCGAGCGCCTTGGCTTCGAGCTCAGCCTGTTCGTGCACGGAAATGAAGGGGTTGGGATCGTCCATGTCGCCGCGTATGATGGCGATCTTCTTGATGATCTCGGAAATGCCCTGCAGCGCCAGCAGGAAAAAGCCGACCAGCAGGATGGCCTTGGCCGGCCAAACGATCAGGCCTCCGGAATTGTTGGACATTTCGCCGCTGTGAAACGACAGCCGCACGTAGGGCACGAAATAGAACACCATCAGCGTCACGAACGGCATCAGGAACAGGAGATGACCGAGAAGGTCGATCCAGTGCTGCACGCGGCGTGAGAACAGGCCGTAGACGATGTCGATGCGGATATGCTCGTTCTGCTTCAGCGTATAGGCGGCAGCCAGCATGAAGGCTGCGCCGAACAGATACCATTGCAGCTCCAGCCACGCATTCGACGAAATGTCGAAAACCTTGCGGATCACGGCGTTGACCGCGCTCACGAGGATCGCCAGCAGGATCAGCCAGGACACCGACTTGCCGATGAATTCGTTGAGGCGGTCGATCGCCCTGGAGAGAGCGAGAAGCCCTGCCATGCATTCCTCCCTTTTATCGGAGGCGTGCCGACTCCCCCTTTTTGTCGTCACGCCGCGTGGCCCAACGGTATGCCGCGCGTGGCCGGACGGGTCAACAAGGATGGAGGCAACAAAACAGCATCGATTAAAGCGGGGGCCAAAGACTGGCGGTCTGCCCGCGCGTCATGCAACCAAAGTCTGATCGGTTCAGACGACTTTGCTGGTGTCGCGGCCGGCGCCGATCAGCACCAGCATGGCCACCAGGAACAGATACATCCACGCATCGCGCCATTCGATCGGGAAATAGCCGGCCCAAAGCGATTCGGCCATGCCGAAGGCGGCTGCGCCCAGCGCTGCCCGTGGCGGCGAGAGATAGCCGCCGACCGCCGTCACGAACAGGATCTTCAACCCGTAGACGAGACCGGACCCGAAGCTGACATTGCCGTAGTAGAGGCTGGCCATGACGCCGGCCAGCGCCGCGCACAAGCCACCGTATAACACGGCGCGCCGGAACACAGCGCGCACGTCAACGCCGCACAGCGCGGC
This sequence comes from Mesorhizobium sp. B283B1A, assembly GCF_020165735.1. Taxonomy (NCBI): domain Bacteria; kingdom Pseudomonadati; phylum Pseudomonadota; class Alphaproteobacteria; order Hyphomicrobiales; family Phyllobacteriaceae; genus Mesorhizobium; species Mesorhizobium sp. B283B1A. The sequence continues at coordinate 101,062 of NZ_JAIUIQ010000020.1, read as the reverse complement.
CGCGCCCGGGTCGTCGGAGACCGCGCGCCAGGACCGGCCGAAGCTCGAGCGAGCAAACACCCAGGTGGCGAGCAGAACCGCTGCCAGGACAGCCGCGCAGTCGAGCACCTGGATCAGCGTCAACGTCGCCATGAAGCCGGCGCCCTCGGCGAAAACGATAGGCTGGGCCAGCATTGGCGGCAGCCACAGATCATGCGTGTCGGCCGCGATGCGGCTCGCTTCCGATAGCACCAGCAGGATGCCGAGCGTCGTCACCACGATGGCATTGGGCGTGCGGTCGGCCAGCGGCTCGAAGACGCTGCGCGACAGGACATGGCTGATGAGCGCGGCATAGAGCAAGGCCGCGACGACGCCGAGCAGCACCGAAGCCAGCAGCGTCAGCCACAGCACCTGATAGCCAAAGGCGACGGTCAGGATCATTGCCTGGCCGCAGAAGGCGAACAGCGCGCCATAGGCAAGGTTGGTGCGGTGCAGGATGCCGTTGGTCAGTACGTAGCCGAAGGCAAGCAACGCATAGAGCGCACCCGAATGCAGCCCGTTCAGCACCTGCTGGAACAAATAGAGCATGCAAAACCTGCAAAGCATGTCGCCCAAAGCGCAGCGGTTTGGGCAGACGGAATGCTCAAGACAAAGGCGACGATAGCGTAACCACAGGAGGTTTGCATCGGCGAATCTAACTTGTCAAATGCGATTTATCGGTTAGATTTTGGGTATGACAGTTGCCTGGACCCCGCATCGCTTCACCGGCGGCCTGCTCGCGCTCGATACGGCGAACACCGTCGTGCTGCGCGGCGATCCGCAGCGCACCTTCGACCGCTTCGACGATCCCGCCGAAATCGCCCGCTTTGCCGAGGCAGCCAGCGGTTTTCGCGCCGACGAGCTTGGCGACAGGCGGCTTGCGGTTTCCTCTCCCTCAGCGATCGCGCCCGTCGTGCTGTCGATCCGCGAGGCGACCGACCGGCTGTTTCGCGGTGCGGTGTCGAAAGGGGTGCTCGAGACCGCGGATATGCCCGGGTTCCTGAGGGCCTGTGCCGAGGGTCTGGCTGGCAGCCGGACCGAGATCGGCGCACCGGGAAGGCCGTTCGGCGACCCCGTGACGCCGATCGCCTTCGAGGCGGCGCTGGCGGTTTCGGCGCTGTCGCTGCTTCGGGACGATACAGTCGCGAGATTGAGGATCTGTCCCAACTGCACCTGGCTGTTCGTCGACAGGAGCCGCAATTCCAGCCGCCTTTGGTGCGACATGGCGGTGTGCGGCAACCGGCAGAAGGCAAGCCGTCACTATCGCCGCCGCCGCATGGCGGCCCATGAGGTCAAGAATGCTTAGAAGGATTTCCCGTTCGGTCGTTGTCGGCGCCATGCTGATCGCCGCCGTTGCTATCGGCGCCTGCCGGGATACGGGCAAGGACGGCGAAGGCAAGCTGTTCGAGGTTTCGGGCAAGATATTCGTCTTCAACTACCGTCTCGCCCGGGCGACCTATGTCGTGACGCTGCGGCCCTTGCAGCCGATGGGTGAGGGCCAGGTGGCGGTTGCCAGTTTCCAGAATCCGGCCGGCGGTGCCCCTATCGTGGTCGAGCAGAAGGTCTGGCCGAAGCTCGGCAAGGTGAGCCTTGAGAGCCCGGCGCTGACCTGCATCGTCAAGAACAAGCCCTATGCCATCGCCATCAGCATCAAGGGCGCCGACGGTGCGGTCCTGCAGAAGATCGACACCACGCTGATGTCGACGGAAGACCAGTCGATCCTGCCCGACCGGCCGCTGGTCATCGACCAGCTCTATACGGCCAATCCCGACCTCGCAGGCCATCCCGACGGCAAGCTGCCGGGCGAGCCGAAGCCGGATTGTTCGAAAGCCGGCTGACACTTTCCGACCGGCATGGATTTGGCTGGAATTTTCGTGCGTCGTCGCACGATCGGCGCGCTGGTTCGTGCGCGATCCGGCACCTGCCGGACTGTTGTTGCGCGTCGCCTGGTCCCTTCGATTTTGTTTGACCTGCCTTGCAAGGGGAGAAAGGATGCGTCATCCGATCCCGACGTTGGCTGCTGCCCCACGCGGCCTTCGCAGAGGAAATCCTGATGACGCTGCACGATGTCGCGCTCGACGACAAGTTCGATCTCGGGAAGGAGCGCATCTTCCTGTCCGGCGCGCAGGCGGTCATTCGCATGCTTCTAATGCAGCGCGAGCGCGACCGTCGCGCCGGCTTGAACACGGCCGGTTTCGTCTCCGGCTATCGCGGTTCGCCGCTCGGCGGCCTCGACATGCAGCTGTGGAAGGCCAAGAAGCAGCTCGCGGGAGCCGACATCGTCTTCCAGCCCGGCCTCAACGAGGAGCTTGCCGCGACCGCCTGCTGGGGATCGCAGCAGACGGAATTGCTGGGCGAGGGCACCCATGACGGCGTGTTTTCCGTCTGGTACGGCAAGGGGCCTGGCGTCGATCGTTCGGGCGACGTGTTCCGCCACGCCAATCTCGCCGGCTCGTCGAAGCATGGCGGCGTGCTTGCGCTGATGGGCGACGACCATATGGCCGAATCCTCGACCAATGCGCATGCCACCGAATTCCTGTTCGTCGACACCATGGTGCCGATCCTCAACCCGGCCGGTGTCCAGGAGATCATCGATTACGGCCTCTACGGCTTTGCCATGTCGCGCTTTGCCGGCACCTGGGCGGCGATCAAATGCGTCAAGGACAATATCGAATCGACGGCCTCGGTCGATGCCTCGCTCGAGCGGCTGAGCATCGTCGTGCCGGAGTTCGACATGCCGCCCGGCGGCCTCAACATCCGCCACGAGATCGACATGCTGGGCCAGGAGGAGCGCCTGCATGAACACAAGCGCGCCGCGGCATCCGCCTTCATCCATGCCAACGGTTTGAACCGCATCGTCTATTCGGGCGGCCGCAGCCCGAAGATCGGCATCATCACCCTGGGCAAGAGCTATCTGGATGTGCGCCAGGCGCTGGAGGACATCGGCATCGACGAGGCGGCCGCCAACCGTATCGGCGTGCGGCTGTTCAAGGTCGGCTGCCCGTGGCCGCTCGACCTGCATCACATCGCCGACTTTGCCCGCGGCCTCGATACTATCGTCGTGGTCGAGGAAAAGCGCTCGCTGATCGAGGTGCAACTGCGCGAAAGCCTCTACGGAACCGCCTCGCAGCCGGTCATCGTCGGCAAGAAGGACGAGCGCGGCGACTGGCTGTTTCCCGCCAAGGGCGCGCTCGATCCCAACGAGATCGCGATTGCCCTCGGCGAGAGGATCGTGAAGACCATTGGTCCGTCGGAAGAGATTTCGGCGCGGGTGGGCAAGCTGCGCCAGTTCCAGGCGATGCTGGCGGACGCCACCGACATCGGCTCGCGCACGCCCTTCTTCTGTTCGGGTTGTCCGCACAATTCCTCGACCAAGGTGCCGGACGGCTCGATCGCCGCCGCCGGCATCGGCTGCCATTTCATGGCGCTGTGGATGGACCGCAACACGCTCGGCTTCACGGCCATGGGCGGCGAGGGCGCGCAATGGGTCGGCCAGGCGCCGTTCTCCAAGCGCGACCACATCTTCCAGAATCTCGGCGACGGCACCTACAACCATTCCGGCACGCTGGCGATCCGCTTCGCCCTGTCGAGCGAGGCCAACATCACCTACAAGATCCTCTACAACGACGCCGTCGCGATGACCGGCGGCCAGCCGCATGAGGGCGGCCTGACCGTCGACATGATCGCCAGGCAGGTGCGGGCGGAGGGCGTCGACCGCATCGCCATCGTCACCGACGAGCCCGACAAATATGCGGGCAAGGTCGAATTCCCGGCCGGCGCATCCATCCATCACCGCGACGACCTCGATCTCGTCCAGCGCGAGCTGCGCGACGTCAAGGGCGTGTCGATCCTGATCTACGACCAGACCTGCGCGGCCGAAAAGCGCCGGCGCCGCAAGCGCGGCACCTTTCCCGATCCCGACAAGCGCGTCTTCATCAACGAGCTGGTCTGCGAGGGCTGCGGAGACTGCGGCGTGCAGTCGAACTGCGTCTCGATCCAGCCGGTCGAAACCGAATTCGGCCGCAAGCGCAAGATCGACCAGTCGAGCTGCAACAAGGACTTCTCCTGCGTCAACGGCTTCTGCCCCTCCTTCGTCACCGTGCACGGTGCCAAGATCAGGAAGGCCGAAGGCCTGGCCGGCAAGGCCGATCCGCTCGACGGCGTGCCGACCCCTGCCGAATTCCCGCTGGGCTCCGAGGGCTGGGCGGCGATCATCGACGGCGTCGGCGGCACCGGCGTGGTCACCGTAGGTGCGGTGCTCGGCATGGCGGCCCATCTCGAGGACAAGGGCTGCGGCATGATCGACATGGCCGGCCTCGCCCAGAAGGGCGGTTCGGTGTTTACCCATGTGCGCATCGCCCGCACACCGGACGACATCCATGCCATCCGCGTTTCGGCGGGCAAGGCCGACCTGGTGCTTGGCTGCGACCTCGTCGTGTCGGGCGCCAAGAAGGTGCTGACGGCGGTGCGCGAGGGCCATACGATCTTTCTCGCCAACACCGCCGAGATCATGCCCGGCGAGTTTGCGCGCTCGGCCGATTTCTCGCTGCCCATCGAGCGCCTGAAGAAGGCGATCCGGAGCGCGGCCGGCGACGACAAGGCGCATTTCTTCGATGCCACCCGCACCGCCACCGCGCTGTTCGGCAATTCGCTCGGCGCCAACATGTTCATGCTCGGCTTCGCCTTCCAGCATGGCGGCCTGCCGCTGTCGGCCGAGGCGGTCGAAAGGGCGATCGAACTCAACGGCGAAGCCGTGGCGATGAACATCGCCGCCTTCCGCTGGGGCCGCCGCGCGGCACACGAGCCGGATTTCGTGCGGGGCCTCGTCGCGCAGCCGGGCAAGGCCGGGCAGGCCGCCCCGGTCGCGCAGACGCTGGACGAGATCATTGGCCGCCGTGTCGCCTTCCTGACCGCCTACCAGAACGCGGCCTACGGTAAGCGTTATGCCCACACGCTGGCCCGCCTGCGTGCTGCCGAAACGAAGGCCGTGCCGGGTTCGACCGCCGTGACCGAGGCCGCGGCCAGGAACCTGTTCAAGCTGATGGCGATCAAGGACGAGTACGAGGTGGCGCGGCTTTACACCGACGGTTCCTTCGCCGCCGAGCTTGGCAAGCAGTTCCAGAGCTACGAAAAGCTCGAATTCCATCTCGCGCCGCCGATCATGGGACGGCGCGGCAATGACGGCAAACCGAGGAAATCGAGCTTCGGCCCTTGGATGATGAAGGGGTTTCGCCTGCTTGCGGCGCTCAAGGGCCTGCGCGGCACCGCTTTCGACCTGTTCGGATACACCGGCGAGCGGCGCATGGAACGGCAGCTTTTGGCACGGTATGAGAGCGATCTCGAGCTTGTCTCGAAGTCGCTGGCGCCGGGCAAGGTCGAGGCAGCGACCGCCCTCATGTCGGTTCCGGCACTCATCCGTGGCTATGGCCATGTCCGGCAGGCCAGCGCCGAAAAGGCCGCTGGAGAGCGCCAAAGGCTCCTCGAACGGCTGTCAGCCGCCTCGAAGCGGCCGGAACTCCAGGCCGCCGAATGACGGATACGGCTTGTTTACCTGAACCGCATTTTCCCGACTTTCCCTTGCGTCAACTCCCTTGACCGCGAGCGGGCGGCCGCCCCTCTAAATGTTTCTTAAGGCGAATATGGCACTGCTTGGCTCCCAAGGGTTGGGATTCAGGCGTGAATCTGAGAAAAAAGAACGAGATCCCGGTCGACGTCTACATTCCGTTCGTGGAAACCCTGTTTCGCGACGGATTGACGCTTTCGATCGGATTCTTTGCCCAGACCCTGCTGGTGGTGCTCGTCTACTGGAAGACCAGGGACCCGGCTTACCTTGCGGTGACGTTTGGTTTCCTGACCGTCGCCTTCCTGCGCTTGCGCAACATCCGCAAGTACCGGCACGCACCGACGCCCAAGAGCTGGGAGGAGGCCCGCCGGCGCGAGAACGACTATATTTTGTACGGCTCCATGCATGGTTTCATGCTGGGAGCCTTCTGTTTCGTCGGCATCTATCTCGCCTATGACGGGTTTGCCGAGATCGCCGCGGTCTGCGTGACGCTGGCGTCAGCCACGTCCATCGCCGGCCGCAACTATGGTTCGCCCAGGATGGTGATGATCTTCATCATGACCATGACATGGCCGATCTCTCTCGGCTTTATCCTGCGCGGCGATCCCTACCATTTCATTCTTGGCCTGCTTTCGGCGCCCTTCCTGTTCGCCATCAAGCGCTTCGCCGATCTGGTCCGCGAGGTGCTTTTCGCGGCGCTGTCGGAGGAAAAGAAGGCAAACCGCCTCGCCCAGCGTTTCAACCGGGCGCTCAACACCATGTCGCACGGCCTTGTCATGCTTGGCCCGGACGGCCGGGTGGCGGTCGCCAATGCCGAGGCCGCGCATTTGATGTCGCTCAAATCGGCCGACGCGCTGCTCGGACGATCAATCCACGGTCTCTTGATGCGCGGCGTCGCCGGCGGCATGCTGGCGCCGAAGGACTGCCGCTACATCGAGGCCCAGCTGACGCGCGCGCTGCGCGAAGGCCGCGACCGCAAGGTTCTGGTTTCCCTCGCCAATGGCCAGCATTATGAATTCTCGGCCCGCGAAGGCAGCCAGGAACTGGGGGTCATCACCTTCGAGGACGTGACGGCGCGCGTCGAGGCGGAAGACAAGATCCGCTTCATGGCGCGCTACGACAATCTCACCGGCCTGCCCAATCGAGCCTATTTCCATGAACTGATCGGCGAGGCGATGGCTTCGGGCGATCGCGACCGTCTCTGCGGCCTCGCCGTGCTCGACCTCGACGACTTCAAGAGCGTCAACGATACGCTTGGGCATCCGATCGGCGACGGGTTGATCTATGCGGTCGCCGAACGTCTTGCCGCCGTCGCCGGGCAAGGCATCACCGTCAGCCGTTTCGGCGGCGACGAGTTCATGGTTTTCTTCGACCGCATCGAGGATGAGAGCCACCTGACCATCGAGATCGACGAGATCTTTGCCGCATTGCAGGGCGAAGTGGACGTCGCCGGTCACGGGCTGCGCATCCAGGCCAGCGGCGGCGCGGTGCTGTCGCGTGTCAGCGACAGCGATGTCGATGCCATGATCGTCAAGGCGGATCTGGCGCTCTACAAGGCCAAGGAACTCGGCAAGAACGGGTGGCGCCTGTTCGAGGCGGCGATGGACGCCGCCTTCCGCAATCGCCAGCTGATGAAAGCTGACCTGCGCAGCGCGGTGGAAAGCAAGGGCCTGCGGGTGGTCTACCAGCCGATCGTGGCGATGAGCACCATGCGCATCGCCAGTTGCGAGGCGCTGTGCCGCTGGGACCATCCCGATCTCGGCCCGGTCTCACCAGGCATCTTCATTCCGCTGGCAGAGGAAATGGGCATCATTTCGGAAATCAGCACCTTCGTGCTGCATGCGGCCTGCACCGAATGTGCCAAATGGCCTGACCAGACCAGCGTCTCGGTCAACCTCTCCGCCAAGGATTTCCGCAGCCGCGACGTCATCCAGAAGGTTCGCGATGCCTTGGCGAACTCCGGTCTCGCTGCCGGCCGGCTGGAGATCGAGGTCACCGAAACGGCGCTGCTCGACGATAAGTCGCTGACGCGCCAGTACATCGAGGAGCTGAAGCAGATTGGCGTGCGCATCGCGCTCGACGACTTCGGCACCGGCTATTCGAGCCTGAGCTATCTGCACAAGCTGCCGCTCGACAAGATCAAGATCGATCGTTCGTTCCTCATGGACGTCACCCAGAACTCCCGTTCGCTGGAGCTGCTCAAGGGCATCGTCAATCTTTCGCGGCCGCTGGGGCTTTCGGTAACGGTCGAAGGCGTCGAAACCTTCGAACAGCTCAAGATCCTGGCGCTCGAGGTCAAGCCGGATCTCGTGCAGGGCTTCCTGTTCGGCTCCGCGCTCAGCGCGTCGGGTATCGAGACCATGTCGACCACGGTCTGGCCCTTTGCCAAGGAAATCAAAAGCGCCAAGAGGGCATCCCGCGGCTAGTTTGCGGAGGGGTGCTTTTGATTTTAGTAAAAGTTTACCGATTGTTAACCTTAACGTTCGGTAAACAGTGCCCGGATCATTTTCATCTTTACATCCCGTGGTCTCGTCGTAGGGTTGAAACGCGGCGGCATTTACGGGGAAAGTCCATGGACGCGCATTTGACAGCGCTTCGCCAGGTGGCGGGCGTGAGCGAAGAAAATTCGCCCGACAACATGTCGAGCTTTGCCCGAAACATCTCAGCGATGTTGGAGCGCACTGAATATCGCCGCTGCGACAAGGGCGAAGACCTCGAAGACATCTACAGGTTGCGCTACAAATCGTATCGGTTGAGCGACATGGTCCCGGAGAATCCGGATCATATTATCCATGACGAGCTCGATGAAGCCGAGAACTGTTCGAAGTTCGGCATCTACATTGACGGCGACCTGGTCAGCACGCTGCGCATCCACCATGCCTGCCACGAGACGCCACAGTCGCCTTCCACCACGGTTTACGGTGATATCCTGCGGCCAATGCTTGCCACCGGCGCGCATTTTGCCGATCCGAGCCGCTTTGCCGCCGACCCGGATTGGTCGAGGGTTTATCCGCAGATCCCTTATCTCACGCTGCGCCTTGCCGGCATGGCCTGCTTCTATTTCGATGCGCCCTACTGCCTTTCCACCATCCGGCCTGAGCATGCGGGCTTCTATCGCCGCATCTATTGCTCGGAGCAGATCGGCGAATTGCGCGACTATCCGGGCCTGAACTACAAGGTCGTGCTCTACCGCGCCAACGTCAACGCAATCCGCGAGCGCTCCTTCTCCCGGTTCCCCTTCTTCCGCTCGACGCCGCTGGAGCAGCGCATGCTGTTCGAGACGCCTGGTGCGGGCGAACTGGCACCGCTGACCATCCTGCCGACGGCAAAGTATTTTCGCGAAGCCGCCTGAGGCCTCGCGACCAACGCCGCGCGCAATTTTCCCGACATCCGTGGAGCTTCCAGGCGGTTTCCGCGTTCTGGGTGACGGCGGGCGCGCCGGGAATGTGCGCCGGCGGCAGCGGCGTCGTTATCGCGCGGGCCAGACAGTCGTCGAACAGACAGGGGTCAAAAGGAGTTCCCATATGACCGTTTCAACGCTCGCGCTCACGCCGCTGATCTCCTTGATAGCCGGCGTGCTGATCCTCGTGATGCCACGATTGTTGAACTACATTGTCGCGATCTACCTGATCATCGCCGGCGTGCTTGGATTGTTCCCGCACCTCGCCGGCTGAAGCCGGCGCAATTTCAGGAAAGTGTAAGGCGCTTTCCCTTGGGAGTTGCGTCAGCATCAACTCTCAGCCGGCGAAGAAGCGTAGCGCTGCGGCGACGACGGCCTCCGGCCTGTCCTCCTGCATGAGATGGCCGGAACCGGGGACGAGGGTCAAGGCGCAATCCGGCAACATGGCCGCGAGCCTTTGGCCGCTTTGCGGCGATATCCAGCGGTCGTCCTCTCCCCACAGCAAAGCGACGGGGCAGCGGAGTTCGCCGTAGAGCGGTTCCACCTCGTCGGTGAAACGCTGATCCATCTGGGCGATCTGCCGATAGAAGGCTGGCTGGCCAACAGGCCCGGTCCAAGGCGCGATGTAGGGTTCCAGTTCGCTGTCCGACAGAGGCCTGGCCGCAGCGCCCGAAACATACGCCTTCAGGATCGCCACCTGTATGTAGTCAGGCATGCCGGAGAAGGCGGCCTCATGTCGCCGGACATGCTGAACGAAGGGCGAGCCCCATGGCCGCACCGCCACCGGGTCGATCAAAAGCAACCTGTCATAGTCACGGCCGTCGATCAGGTGCGCGCGTAGCGCCGTGGCGCCGCCGAAATCATGGGCGATGACCTTGGGTCGATCGAGCTTCCAAAAGGCCAGCATCGCCGCCAGCGCCTCGTTCTGGATGCCCAGCGAAACATCCTGGCCTTCCCGTTTGGTGGATCGCCCATATCCGGGAAGATCGTAGAAATACAGCGTGTGCTCGCGAGCCAGTTCCGGTGCGACGCGATGCCAGACATGCGAGGAGAACGGCGTGCCATGCACGAGCACGATCGGAGGGCCTGAGCCGGCGGTCCCCCACGCAATGGCAGTGCCGTTCCAGTCAAATGTCTGTGTGGTCATGGCGCTTCACCAGCCGGCTGTTCATCCGGCGACGATACTCCCCCGCGACAACGTCCAGAACCGCCAAATTCTCACAGCAGCTTCAACGGAGCTGACACATGATGCCGGCAGTTTCAATTTTCCCTTGAGGCAGTTGTCATCTGCGATGCGGCAATAGCGCCATTGCTCTTGGCCCGGCTTTTCGCTATGTGCCTCAAAGATGTCTTCGAAGGGGTATTCCTATGGCTGATCACACGCCGAGCGGTCCTGTAGAACTGGGCGCGAAGATGGACTACGCCGAGCATGACCGCACCTATGCGGGCTTTCTCATGCTGGCCAAATACGGATCGCTTTTCTGCGGCGCCATACTCCTGGCGATGGCTTTCGGCTTCTTCGCTGGCGGCTTCTTCTCGGCGACCATCCTGTTCATCCTGATCATGGCCGTTGGCGCCTTCATTCTGCGGTAGACTTTCCAAAACCCTCTTGCCTTGATCGCCGGACACCCCGGCCGACACTTTGCGCAGACAGGTTCCAGCCGAAAGGATCATGCGGTGGGACAGACGGTTTTCATCCCTCGTGAGCTTGACGCGAACGAGCCGCGTGTCGCGGCCTCGCCAGATACGGTGAAGCGGCTGGCCGGGCTTGGCTTCGATGTCGTCGTCGAGACCGGTGCCGGCACCAGGTCGCGCATTCCCGACGAAGAGTTCGCCAAGGCGGGAGCTGCCATCGGCAAGGCCGCGGATGTTGGCAAGGCCGATGTCGTGCTCAAGGTGCGCAGGCCATCGGAAGCCGAGCTGAAGGGTTACAAATCCGGCGCCGCCGTCATCGCCATCATGGACCCCTATGGCAACGATGCCGCCGTCGCGGCCCTGGCCAAGGCCGGTGTCACCGCCTTCTCGATGGAATTCATGCCGCGCATCACCCGCGCGCAATCAATGGACGTCCTGTCCAGCCAGGCCAACCTCGCCGGCTATCAGGCGGTGATCGACGGCGCCTCGGAATATGACCGCGCGCTGCCGATGATGATGACGGCGGCCGGCACTGTTCCTGCCGCCAAGGTGTTCATCATGGGCGTCGGCGTCGCCGGCCTGCAGGCGATCGCCACCGCGCGCCGCCTCGGTGCGGTCGTCACCGCCACCGACGTGCGCCCCGCCGCCAAGGAACAGGTCGCCTCGCTCGGTGCAAAATTCCTGGCCGTCGAGGACGACGAGTTCAAGGCCGCCGAGACGGCAGGCGGCTACGCCAAGGAAATGTCCAGGGAATACCAGGCCAAGCAGGCGGCGCTCACCGCCGAGCACATCGCCAAGCAGGACATCGTCATCACCACGGCACTGATCCCCGGCCGGCCGGCGCCCAAGCTGGTGTCGGCGGCCATGGTCGCGTCGATGAAGCCGGGCTCGGTGCTCGTCGACCTCGCGGTCGAGCGTGGCGGCAATGTCGAAGGCGCGGTTCCAGGTCAGGTGGTGAACACGGCCAATGGTGTAAAAATCGTCGGCCACCTCAACGTGCCCGGCCGCGTCGCCGCATCCGCCTCGCTGCTCTACGCCAGGAACCTGTTCGCTTTCCTCGAGACGCTGGTCGACAAGACGACGAAGACGCTCGCCATCAACCGCGATGACGATCTGGTCAAGGCAACGATGCTGACCGATGGCGGCAAGGTCGTTCATCCGGCCTTCGCCAAGGCCGATCAACGGCCGCCAAAGGGCCAATATGTCGAGCCGGCCGCGATCCCGGCCAAGACCATGGTCGCCGACGCTTCGCCTAAGAAAGCCGCGCCCAAGAAGGCAGCCGCACCCAAGTCGCCCTCGTCGAAGCCGAAAGGGATCGCGTGATGGACCAGACCCTGCAGAAAGCCCTCGACCAGCTCGACCAGGCAAGTGCCGCCGTCCGGCTTGCGGTGCAGAACCTGGCCAATGCTCCCGGCGCCGATGCGGCGGGTGATGCCGCGCATGCGCTGTCGGGCGGCGCCATCGACCCCTTCGTCTTCCGTTTCGCCATCTTCGTGCTGGCGATCTTCGTCGGCTATTACGTCGTCTGGTCGGTGACCCCCGCACTGCACACGCCGCTGATGGCCGTCACCAACGCCATCTCCTCGGTCATCGTCGTCGGCGCGCTGTTGGCCGTCGGCATCGCCGCCTCCGGTGTTGCCGCCGGCTTCGGCTTCGTTGCGCTGATGCTGGTTTCGGTCAACATCTTCGGCGGCTTCCTGGTCACCCAGCGCATGCTGGCCATGTACAAGAAGAAGGACAAGTAGAGCGCCATGAACGCCAACTTCGCGTCCTTCCTCTACCTCGTTTCCGGCGTCCTGTTCATCATGGCGCTGCGCGGCCTGTCGCATCCGACCACCAGCCGCCAGGGCAATCTCTACGGCATGATCGGGATGGGCATCGCGATCGCCACCACGCTGGCGCTGGCAACCCCATCCGCCCCGCGCTTCGGCCTGATCGTGCTTGGCCTCGCCATTGGCGGCGGTGTCGGCGCCGTCACCGCGCGCCGCATCGCCATGACCTCGATGCCGCAGCTGGTCGCCGCCTTTCACTCGCTGGTCGGCCTCGCCGCCGTCATGGTCGCTGCTGCGGCCATCTACGCGCCGGAAAGCTTCGGCATCGGCACCGCGGGCGACATCCATGCCCAGGCGCTGATCGAGATGAGCCTTGGCGTCGCCATCGGCGCCATCACCTTCACCGGCTCCGTCATCGCCTTCCTCAAGCTCGACGGTCGCATGTCGGGCAAGCCGATAATGATCGGCGGCCGCCATTTCATCAACGCGGCGCTCGGCGTGGCGCTGATCGTGCTGATCATCCTGCTCGTCACCACCGAGTCAAAACTGGTTTTCTGGCTGATCGTCGCCGCCTCGCTGGTGCTCGGCATCCTGTTGATCATCCCGATCGGCGGCGCCGACATGCCGGTGGTCGTCTCGATGCTGAATTCCTATTCGGGCTGGGCGGCGGCCGCACTCGGTTTCACGCTCGGCAATCTGGCGCTGATCATCACCGGCGCGCTGGTCGGCTCGTCCGGTGCGATCCTGTCCTACATCATGTGCAAAGGCATGAACCGCAGCTTCATCTCGGTCATCCTCGGCGGCTTCGGCGGTGAGACGACTGCTGCTGCCGACGATGGCATCGAACGCACCGTCAAGCAGGGTTCTGCCGACGATGCGGCCTATCTGATGATGAATGCACAGAAGGTCATCATCGTGCCGGGCTACGGCATGGCGGTCGCCCAGGCGCAGCACGCGCTGCGCGAAATGGCCGACAAGCTCAAGGCCAACGGCGTCGACGTCAAATACGCCATCCATCCGGTCGCGGGCCGCATGCCTGGCCACATGAACGTGCTGCTCGCTGAGGCCAACGTGCCCTATGACGAGGTGTTCGAACTCGAGGACATCAACTCCGAATTCGCGCAGGCCGACGTCGCCTATGTCATCGGCGCCAACGACGTCACCAACCCGTCCGCGCGGGATGACAAGAGCTCACCTATTTACGGCATGCCGATCCTCGACGTCGACAAGGCGCGCACCTGCCTGTTCGTCAAGCGCTCGCTCGGCTCGGGCTATGCCGGCATCGACAACACGCTGTTCTATAAGGACGGCACCATGATGCTGCTCGGCGACGCCAAGAAAATGACCGAGGAAATCGTCAAGGCCATGGATCACTGATCCGGCCGGCAGAAATCTCGACGTACAAACGCAAAGAGCCCAGTTTCAAAGCCGGGCTCTTCTCGTTTCCATGGACGATTGCGTTCAGGGGTTCGCGAGAAATACCGCTTCCTCGTCGTCGCGCTGCCTGCCGCCCAGCGCCGCGGCGGCACTGGCGATGAAGGCGCCGATGACGAGTGACAGGGCGCCGAGCAGGGCGAAAGTCGCGCTTGCTTTTCGGGCTGTGTCGGCCGCCTGCTGTGCCTTGACCTTGGCATCCTGCGCCTTGGCCAGGACAGCATCGACACGCGTTTTGGCGTCCGCCTCGGAGAGGCCGGTGCGCGCGGCCACCAGTTGCGACAGGTATGTCTTGTCCTCCGCGGATACTTCACCCGCGACGGCACCGGCGATCAGGATGCGCGAGGCCTGCCCCGCCGCGGCGGCCTGATCGCCGGGGTTGCCGGTCGCGAGCTTGGCCGGATCGGCCGGCCGGAACAGCGAATCCACCAGATAGGAGGTCGCATTGTCGGCCGATGCCGATGCGTTGCTGGCATTGGCGGAGGCGCCCGCCGACGCTCCCATGGCGGCGCCCGAAGCCACATTGGATGCTGCCTGCACGCCCGTTCCAATCGCCGCCGAAAGTGCCGAGCCAAGCACGCCGACGACGAGCAAGGTGGCCAATGCCCAAGCGAGGAAGCCGTGAGCGGTGTCACGGAAATAGACTTCGTCGGTGTGGATGCCGACCCATTTGGTGCGCAGCCGGCCCGCCAGATAGCCGCCGACACCCGACGACAACCACTGCACGACGACCAGCCAGATCGCAGTCGATACCGCGAAACTGGTCGCCGAGAGGCCAGAGCCCGACCAGGGTGAAACCATCGTTAGCCCAAGCCCGGAGCCGAGCAGCATGAGGATGAAGGTCAGCGTCGAGGCCGCGAAGGCACCGGCGATGATCGGTCCCCAGCTGACAGCCGTGGAGGATGATTCCGTTGCAGTCGATACGCCGACAGCCGATAGGGTGGAGGACTGCATGGAGGCCTCCTATCGCATGAAAAGCATGAGTAGAATGATGATCGGAATCGGAACTCCAAGCAGCCACAGTAGAATGCCGCGTCCCATGAAAGCCTCCTGTAAGAAATTGTGATCGACACTGTCACAATGTCTTTGAAGGCCTTCTGTTCCGGCAGCTCCTCAATGATTTTGATTGTGCAAGCCGACATTGGCGGGCCCTGGGGCACGCCAATGTCTCAAAAAAGCTTGCCGAGACCTCAAATATCGAGATTGGCGACCGACAGCGCATTGTCCTGGATGAACTCGCGCCGCGGCTCGACCTCGTCGCCCATCAGCCGCGAGAACAGCGAGTCCGCGTCGGTGGCGTCATTGACCTTGACCTGCAGCAGCGAGCGCACATTCGGGTCGAGCGTGGTTTCCCAGAGCTGCTCGGCATTCATCTCGCCGAGACCCTTGTAGCGCTGCATGGTCAGCCCCTTGCGGCCGGTCGCAAAGACGGCGTTGAGCAGCGCCAGCGGCCCCGACACGGTTTCGGACACATCCTTGCGGCGCAGCACCGGCGGCGTCCCATAGACCTCGCTGAGGCGCTGTGCGTAGCGGTCGAGCTGGCGGGCGTCGGCCGAATTGATCAGTGCCATGTCGAGATGGGCGTATTCCTTGACGCTGCGCACGGTGCGCTCGAACACATAGCCGCCGATCCCTTCGTTCGACGTCGACATCCGCCCCGTCCAGCCGCGCTCGGTATCCTCGGCTATGATGTCGAGACGTTGTGCGACCCGCTCCGCCATTGCGTTGGCACGACCGAGGTCGGCAAAGACGTCGGGGTTCAGCCCGCCGGCGATCGCGGCCTGTTCCACCACGCCCCTGTTGTAGCGCGTGTGCAAGCCGTTGATGAGCTGGCGCACGGCCAGCGCATCGTCGATGGCGCTGCGCAGGTCCTGCCCGGCCCGAACCTCGCCGGAGCCCAGCGCAAGCGAGGCTTCCTCGATCCCGGAGCCGATCAGGAATTCCTCGAAGGCGCTCTCGTTCTTGATGTATTGCGAGCTCTTGCCGCGCGTCACCTTATAGAGCGGCGGCTGGGCTATGTAGAGGTGGCCGCGCTCGATCAGTTCCGGCATCTGCCGGAAGAAGAAGGTCAACAGCAAGGTCCTGATATGGGCACCGTCGACGTCGGCGTCGGTCATCAGGATGATCTTGTGGTAGCGCAATTTGTCGGCATTGAACTCGTCCTTGCCGATCGAGGTGCCGAGCGCGGTGATCAGCGTGCCGATCATGTCGGAGCCGAGCATGCGGTCGAAGCGTGCCCGCTCGACATTGAGGATCTTGCCGCGCAAGGGAAGGATCGCCTGATTCTGCCGCGAACGACCGCCCTTGGCCGAGCCGCCGGCGGAATCACCCTCGACGATGAAGATTTCGGATTTCGCCGGGTCGCGTTCCTGGCAGTCGGCCAGCTTGCCGGGCAGGGACGTGACGCCGAGCGAGCTCTTGCGGGTGATGTCGCGCGCCTTGCGCGCGGCTTCGCGCGCCGCCGCGGCCTGGATCACCTTGTCGATGACCACCTTGCCCTCGGTCGGGTGCTCTTCCAGCCAGGTGCCGAGCGCCTCGTTGACCAGCCCCTCGACCACCGGACGGACTTCCGACGAGACCAGCTTGTCCTTGGTCTGCGAGGAGAATTTCGGGTCGGGAACCTTGACCGACAGCACCGCCGTCAGGCCTTCGCGGCAATCGTCGCCGATCAGCGAGACCTTTTCCTTCTTGGTCAGGCCGGAGGAGTCGCCGTAGCCGGTGATCTGGCGCGTCAGCGCGCCACGGAAGCCGGCCAGGTGGGTGCCGCCATCGCGCTGCGGGATGTTGTTGGTGAAGGCCAGCACGTTCTCGTGGTAGCTGTCGTTCCACCACATCGCCACTTCGACGGTAATGCCGTCGCGCTCGGCCTTGATGGCGATCGGTTTGTCGATCAGCGGTTTCTTGACCCGGTCGAGATATTTGACGAACTCTTCGAGGCCGCCATCGTAATGCAGCTCATGCCGCAACACGTCGGCATGGCGGGCATCGGTCAAGACGATCCGCACGCCAGAATTGAGGAAGGCGAGTTCGCGCAGCCGGTGTTCCAGCGTGCCGAAGTCGAATTCGACCATGGTGAAAGTCTCGGCCGACGGAAAAAAGGTGATTTCCGAGCCGCTGCGCCCCTCATAGGTGCCCGGCTGCTTGTCCTGTTCATAAGTGCCGGTCACCTTCAGCGGCGCGTCCGCATTGCCATGCGTGAAGCTCATCTCGAAGATCTGGCCATTGCGGCGGATTTTGAGTTTCAGCCACGCCGAAAGGGCGTTCACCACCGAGACGCCCACACCATGCAGGCCGCCCGACACCTTGTAGGAATTCTGGTCGAACTTGCCGCCCGCATGCAGCTGCGTCATGATCACTTCGGCCGCCGAAATGCCTTCGCCGGTGTGGATATCCGTCGGAATGCCGCGGCCATTGTCGATAACCGTCACCGAACCATCGGGGTTGAGCGTCACCGTGACCAGGTCGGCGTGACCGGCCAGGGCCTCGTCGATGGCGTTGTCGACCACCTCATAGACCATGTGATGCAGGCCCGAACCGTCGTCGGTGTCGCCGATATACATGCCGGGGCGTTTGCGGACGGCGTCCAACCCCTTCAAAACCTTGATGGAATCGGCGCCGTATTCGGCTTCAGCGCCGTTGGTGTTCTCGATCTGGTCGCTCATGAAAACCTGTTGTCTAGATGCCGCTTGTGCCGCGCGAAAAATCGGCCCCGAATCGCGCCTCTGCTATGCACAAGATATAGGCGCTAAAGGCGGTTTTTCCAAGGTTTGCAGGCATTTCCGGCCCAAATGCCGAGCCGGCAGCCAGCTATTTTTTTCGGGCGCCGAATTTAGCGACAAGGCCGCGCAGATATTTGATCGTGGGTTTGTCCCTGGGCGCCAGCCGGCCCGTGCGGTCGAGCTCCAGCGTCAGGTTCAGGGCCTTGGTCAGCACCGCCTTCGGATCCTTGGCCACATACGCGTAGTTGATGTAGGCCTGCACCAGGTCAAATTGCCAGATCGCATTGTTCGGGTCGGACCGGGCCAATTGCTGGCGAATGCCAAGGCTGGCTTCGAAGGTTTTCTTGGAGGCCTCGAAGTGGCGCTGCTTGGTCTCCAGCATACCGATTTCCGACAGGGTGATCGACAGATCGCGTTGCCAGTCGGAATTGCCTGGGTCGAGCTTCGCCAGCCGGTTGGCAATGGCGAGGCTGTCCTGGTAGTTTTGCAGTGCGCCGCTGGTATTGCCCTGGGCGTCGAGCACGCCGGCAACCTTCTCCAGGCAGACCGACAGGTCGCGCTGCCATTCGGTGTTGGCGGGGTCATCAGCGGCAAGGTCACGCGCCACGGCCAGTGCTTGCCGGTAGGAAGCCAGTGCCGCCGGCCAGTTCTCCTGGTCGTTGAGCGCGTTGCCGATCTTGGCGTAACTGATCGACAGGTCGCGCTTCAAGTCGGTATCGTTGGGGTCGCGGCGCACCAGGTCTTCGGCGATTGCCTGGCTCCTGCTGTAGGCCACGAGCGCACCGGCGGCGTCGCCGCGTTGGCGCAGCACGTCACCGATCCGCTCCTGGCTGACGGCGACAGCGCGCTGGCGCTCTGGGTCATCGGGTTTGTTCCCGGCCAGCACCAGCCGAATTCTCAGGCTCTCTTCAAAAGCCGTCTGGGCATCGTCCAACTGGCCGGCTGTGCGGGCAAGGTCGCCGATCTCGTCATAGCCTATGGTCAGGTCGCGCAGCCGATAGCCGCTGTCCGGCTCGGCATCGGCCAATTTCTGCTTGATCGACAGGCTCTCTCGATAGGCTTGGGCCGCCGCTCCCACATCGCCTTGCGTCGCCAGCACGTTGCCGATCTTGTCATTGGCCATGGCAAGATCACCGAGCCAGTCCTTCTTATCCGGCATGCTTGCGGTCAGCGCCTGCAGCATGCCCCTGGCCGCCTCATAATTTTCCAGCGAGGTCGGCAGGTCGCCTTGCGCCATTTTTATGTTGGCGAGCTTGATGTGGCTGATGGCGAGATCCCGCTTGACGCTGGGATCGGCTTCCTGACGCGACCGCTGCTCGAGATCACCCAACAGGGCGGTGAAGGCGCGGCCGGCCGCCTCGACATTGCCGACCGTCGTATAGAGCTGACCGAGTTCCTCCAGCGTGCGGCTCTGACGGTCGGCCTGTTCCAGGTTGAGAGCGGTCTGCCCAGCTTCGCCATACAGCGAGAGCACCGTTTCATAGCCCTTGATGGCCGCCGCATAGCTGAGGTCGGCGCGCGCCGCACCCGCCGACAGGAACAGTGTTGCGGCCTGCGACAGCGTGCGGTCGACGAAATTGGCCTTCAGCGCCTTGCGCGACATCTCGTCGACAGCGACCGCTTCGGCGAGCTTCGCCTGGGCCGCGTCGAAGGCGCCTAGGGCCAGTTGCTCCTCGGCCTGGCGGCGCAGTTCGGTCACCCGCGGATCGTCGGCAGCCAGCGTCTTCATCTCGGCGCGCACTTTGACGAAGGCATCGGCCGCCTCGCGCAGCCGGGCATTCAGGCTGTCCGCCGACAGGTGGCTGGTGTCGGCGCCGATCAGCGCGCCATAGAGCGGCGCCAGCGGCATGTCGGCATCGCTGGCGATCTGCTCGACCTGGCCGCGCATTTCCGGCGTCACGTCGGCCATGGCCAGCAGCAGGCGTTCGCGCTCCGGCAACTGTTCCCTGGCGGTGGCGGCGAAGAACAGCTTCGGCAGGCCGCTCTCGACATAGGGCAGCTGCTTGCCGCGCGATAGGTCGTAGACTTCTTGCTGCACCAGCGTCAGGACGGAGCGGATTTCGAGCCCGTCGGTGCCGAGATATTTGGTCAGCGCCGTGGTGAAGGGCGAGTTCTGGCCGGTTCCGTCGGCGGCCGTCTCGCCGGGCGCGGCCGAAAAAGCAAACAGGATGTTTTCCGCCCGGCCAACGCGCCCGAGGCCCGGCTTGACCTTGTCCGCGACATCCTTTGCCAGGGCGGTGGCGCCGCGTCCTTCGCCACTGCTCCCCGAGAACGGATCGCTGCGGCAGGCATCGAGCACGATCAGCCCGACCTTGGCCGTGGCGGCGACCGCGTCGCGCACCTCTTCCAGCGGCAGGCTGGTCTTGTCCAGCGCGTCGAGCGAGGACGCGTCGGCATCGACCGGCAGCAGCCGGTTGTCGCCTGAAATTTCGACGCCATGGCCGGAGAAATAGACCAGCGCCACGTCGGCACCCTTGGCGTTTTCGCGAAAATCGTCGAGTGCGCGCCGCATGCGCCGCAGATCCCGGTTGGTTTCGAGCACCACCTCGAAACCGAGCTTCTTCAGCGCCGCTTCCATCGCCTCGCCGTCATGGACGGGATTGGCGAGCGGCCGGACCAGCCGGTAGTCGTCGTCGGCCATGACCAGCGCCACGCGCCGCTCGGCCACCGCCGTGGCGGTGGTCGCGAGCATCAGCAGCAAGGCAAACAGCAAACGCAAGTGGAACCGCCCCCCGGCTCGGTCGTTTGCCGACCATTCCACCTCTTTATCGCGCGGGCAAGCCGGCTCGAACCGGCTCGTTCAGGCCGCGCGCATCGGCTTCAGTGCCTCGCTCCAGCGCGACAGCTCGTCCAGCATGGTCTTGGCTCCGCCAGCCACCTGCTCGCTGGCGTTGAAAGCGCGGTTTTCGTCGAGCAGCTTCTGGTACATCGGCAGCGCGACGCCTTCCGGGATAGGCATGATTCCGACCGATGTCAGCAACGGCTTCAGCGCCTGCGCCGCGCGCAGGCCACCGGAAACGCCGCCATAGCTGAAAATGGCGGCGGGTTTGTATTTCCATTCCCGCGCGAGGTAATCGATCGCGTTGACGATCGCCGGCGCGACGAAATAATTGTACTCCGGCGCCACGAACACAAACGCGTCGGCGGCGTCGGTCGCCTTCGACCAGGCCTTGGTGTGGTCGTTCTGGTAATTGCCAAGTCTCGGATGGTGTGGCTCGTCCAGCACCGGCAGGTCGAACGCCGCGATATCGGTCAGCACCGGCTCGAATTTTCCATGCTCGCGCGCGAACGCCTCCAGCCACTCGGCAAAAACCGGACCGGCGCGGCCGGGCCGCGTGCTGCCGATGATGATGTTCAACTGGTGCTTCAAGGCGGGCTCCTTCTATTGGCGGTATCCGTTGGTGACGGTCCCTACGGCAGAGCGCAGCGACGGACAAGGCGGGAGCCTGCGCCCGGCGGTCACGATCGGATGAACAAACCGTCTGCTTTCGCTTCTCGTGCTGGCCTGGTTCGTCCTGCCGTTCGGCCACATGGACGCCCGCATCGCCAGTCACTACATTGAGGGCGAACAGCGGAGCACTTCATGGACACGCAGCCCGCCCCATTCGTTCCGCCCGCGCCGAAGCCGCGCACGTCGCCGCCTTCGACGCTGGAGATGATCCGCATCGTCTACCGCAACCCGCTCGAACTTTGGGGCGAGCAGACCTACAACGAACCCTGGATTTCGGCCAACGGCGCCGGCGGGCCGCTGGTCATCGCCAACGACCCCGGTCTTATCCGCCATGTGCTGGTCGACAATGCCAGGAACTACAAGATGGCGACGGTGCGCCAGAAGATCCTGCGCCCGATCCTGCGCGATGGCCTGCTGACCGCCGAGGGCGAGGTTTGGAAGCGGTCGCGCAAGGCGATGGCGCCGGTGTTCACCCCGCGCCACATTTTTGGCTTCGCCCAGCCGATGCTGAAGCGCACGCGCGAGTTCGCCACCCGCTACGAAGCGGGCGGCATGTCCGATATCGCCCATGACATGACGATGCTCACCTACGACATCCTGGCCGAGACGCTGTTTTCCGGCGAGATCG
The DNA here is from genome assembly GCF_020165735.1 of Mesorhizobium sp. B283B1A. NCBI lineage: Bacteria > Pseudomonadati > Pseudomonadota > Alphaproteobacteria > Hyphomicrobiales > Phyllobacteriaceae > Mesorhizobium > Mesorhizobium sp. B283B1A. Next base: position 79,442 of record NZ_JAIUIQ010000020.1, on the reverse strand, counting down.
CCGGCGAGCAGGGCAGTTTCGCCAATGAGATCGATCGTCTGTTCGAGACCATGGGCCGTGTCGATCCGCTCGACCTGTTGCGCGCGCCCGACTGGCTGCCGCGGCTCACCCGCATCCGCGGCCGCAAGACCATGGCCTATTTCCGCAAGATCGTCACCGACACGGTCAAGATGCGCGAAGAGAAGGTCAGGCGCGATCCCGATGCCGTGCCGCAGGATTTCCTGACGCTCCTGCTCAAGGCCGAAGGCCCGGAGGGGCTGACACGGGCCGAGGTCGAGGACAACATCATCACCTTCATTGGCGCCGGCCATGAGACCACGGCGCGCGCACTCGGCTGGACGCTTTATTGCCTGGCCGAATCGCCATGGGAGCGCAACAGGGTCGAACAGGAGATAGATCACGTGTTGGCGCGCGAAGCCGATCCGACGAAGTGGCTGGACGCCATGCCATTGACGCGCGCCGCCTTCGAAGAGGCGCTCCGGCTCTATCCGCCGGCGCCATCCATCAACCGTGAGCCGATCGTGCCCGAGATGTGGAAGGATCTTTACATCCCCAAGCACGCGGCCGTGCTGGTCATGCCATGGGTCGTTCACCGCCACCGCAAGCTTTGGGACAGGCCCGATGCCTTCCTGCCGGAGCGCTTTCACCCAGGAAACCGCGAAAAGATCAACCGCTTCCAGTATCTACCGTTCGGCGCGGGGCCGCGCGTCTGCATCGGCGCCAGCTTCGCCATGCAGGAGGCGATCATCGCGCTCGCCATCCTGCTATCGCGCTTCCGCTTCGATGTGACCGCTGAAACGAGGCCCTGGCCGGTGCAGAAACTCACCACGCAGCCGCAAGGTGGCTTGCCCATGCAGGTCACGCCCCGCTAGGCGTGCCAATAGTCAGGTGGTGCCGGCCTGACCTTTGGATCGGTTGCGGCAGTTTATGCCGCGGGCTTGCGCTGCTGGAACTGGCCGGCGGCGCGGAAGCGCCAGAGATAGCTGGGCAGGACCGTCGCGATCGATTGCGGCTGGATGCCCAGCCCGGTGAGTGTCCGGTTGGCCTTGGCCGCCGCGTCGGAAACGATGTTGTGCTCGCGCAGCTGCCTCACCTGGTCCTTGGTCAGCAGCGGATTGGGCAACAGTCCGAGGATAGAGGCCTGGATGTTGGCCACCCACCACGGCACCGGCACCAGCAGGCGTTTGCGCTCGATCACCTCGAGCAGCTCTTCCATGCATTCCTTGAAGGTGAGCACCTGGGGGCCGCCAAGCTCGTAGATATGGCCGCCATCGACCTTGCCGTCGACCGAGCGCGCCACCGCTTCGGCGACATCGCCGACATAGACCGGCTGCAGCTTGTTGTTGCCGCCGCCGATCAGTGGCAGCACCGGTGAATAGCGCGCCATATTGGCGAAGCGGTTGAAGAAGGAGTCCTCAGGCCCGAAATTGATTGATGGCCGGAAGATCACGGCATCCGCGATCGTCTCCAGCACGGCCTTTTCGCCAAGCGCCTTGGTGCGCGCGTAATCCGATTGGGAGTTCGGATCGGCGCCAATCGCCGAAATATGGGTGAGGCCGGCGCCGACGGAGCGCGCCGCTTCGGCCACCGCGCGGGCGCCGAACTCGTGCACGGCGGAGAATTTCTGCCGGCCGCTCTCATGCAGGACGGCGACCAGGTTGATGACGTGATCGGCGCCTTGGACGGCGCGGTCGACCGACCAGCGGACCCGCACATTGGCCTGTACCGGCTGGATCTGGCCGACATTGCCGAGCGGCTGCAAATGGCCTGCAAGGTCAGGCCGCCGGCAGGCGACCCGGATGCGATAGCCGCGCTTGGCCAGCGCGCGCACGACATGGCGGCCGACAAAGCCGGACCCGCCAAACACGACGACGAGCTTCGGGGTCTGCAGGATTTCGGTCATGGCGGGCTCCGGCGCACGTTCCAGATGGCTTGGCTGAAGCCGTTTCATAGTCCGTTTTGCGCCAAAGGCAAAGGGTGACGCTACGTCGCTGTCACCCTTGTCTCCGAGCAATTCCAGGAAAAGTGCAAGGCGGTTCTTCCTTGGGAATTGCGTCAGGACAAAAACACCCCAGAACGCCTTGCCGATGCGGGCGTCGACGCAGAAAACCCCGCCGAAGCGGGGTTTTCCGGATGACATCATGCGAAGCCAGGGGCCGACGGAGCGGCCTGACCTGAGACGGTATCAGGAGGGCGTGAAGCAAGTACGCCCACCCCAGCCCTGAACATCCGACATGGTGCCACCAACCTTCTTGCAGGCCGCGACGAAATCGGCGCTGCAATTGGCGAATTTGGCGTGGCCGTTCTTGCAGTAGTGGTCCTCGGTGGCGCCGCCGCTCGGGGCGGTGATGACGCCGGGCGTGGACGGTTTCACCGAAGCGGCCTTCAATGTGGCTGCCTGGGTGGCGCCCATGAACGAGCCGAGAAGAAGGACCGCGGTGAGTATGGTGATCTTGGTGTTGGTCATGGCAATTTTCCTTTTGATTTCGGTTGGGTTTTCCGAGGCGCGAAGGGACATCCTCCGCGTGAAGCAGGCTTTCGCTTTCGGTTTGCTGTTTCCCCCGGTTTGGATCGGGCAAGCTCGCCTTGCCCTGGACAAAGCTGGGTGTTTGCAACGCGCAAAAAGGTTCAGCAGCGCGCAGAAAAAAACGCACCGCGCCGCTCTCTGCGCCGGCGGCTTTCAGGTAACTGTCTGAAATATTGGGCTGTTCAGGCCGAATAGCGCTCGGCGAATTCGGAAATGCGCTGCACGACCGCCTTCGGCGCGGTGATGCCGCGTGCCTGCGCCTTCTCGGCTGCCTCTGCCCGGGCGCGCCCCGGCACATGCACACCGTAGCGGCGGCGCAGCCGGTCGAGTTGGTCCTTCATGCGCTGCTCGAAATCCGGATCGAGCAGCTTGGGTTCGACGGCAAGCACGAACAGGCCGGTTCCGGGGCTGTCCGGGCCGCCGCTGAACCATGGCGCGTCGAGCGACCAGTTGGCGCCCGACAGGCCGGCCGCCAGCACTTCGACCATCAGCGCGATGTTGGCGCCGCGCTGGCCGCCGAAAGCAAGCATGGCGCCCTTCATGGCGGCCGCCGGATCGGTGGTCGGGTTGCCGCTCTCGTCCAGCGCCCAGCCTTCGGGAATTTTCTTGCCGTCCTCGGCCGCCTTGCGGATGTTGACGAAAGCGGTGGCGCTCGATGACTGGTCGATGACCAGCGGCGCGCCGTCGGCGGCAGGGGCGGCGAACGACATCGGGTTGGTGCAATAGACCGGCTTGACCGAGCCGGAGCCGGCCAGAACGGCCGGGCCATTGGTGGCGGCGAACGACACCAGCCCCTGCGCCGCCAGCCGGCCGGTGAAGTAGCCGAGCGCGCCGCATGTATAGGCATTCTTCTGCGAGAAGATGGCGACGCCGAACAGCCTTGCCGCCTTGGCGAGGTCGTCGATGGTGCGGTCGAAGCCGGTATGCGCCAGCCCGCCGCGCGCGTCGGAGAGATAGACCGCCAGCGCCGGCCTCGTGATCACCGGATCGGCATTGCCGTCGATGCGGCCGGCCTCGAGCGCTTCGAGATAGTCGATGAAATGCGTGAGCCCGACGCTCGAAAGCCCTTCCGCCTCGGCCGAAATGATGGAGGCGGTGAGCGATTGCGCCGCTTCCTCATTGGCGCCGGCGCCGAGTGCCGCCATCCGGCACAGTCCTCTTGCCTGGTCGAGACTGAGTTGCATCGTAGCTGCCTTTAAGTGGGTAGGGAGTGGTGGGTAGTGAATAGAGGATGCGGCGAGCCGCTTCCACTCACTATTCGCTACTCACTCCTCACGAGAGCAATTCCAGGAAAAGTGTGACACGGTTTTCCCGGGAAAAGCGCGTAGCGCTTTCCCTTGGGAATTGCGTAAAAACAAAGAGATAGAGCGGTTCGCCGTTTCCGTGAAACGGTGAAATGCTCTAGCCGATCTTGTTCGGGATGCGCGCCTCTATCCTGCCGAAGGCGAACACCAGGATGCCGGTAATCGTCATGTAGATCAGCGCCAGCAGCAGCAAGGGTTCATAGGTGAGGTAGGTGTCCTGCCGCACCTTGGACGAAACGGCGAAGATATCGATGACGCTGATCGTCGCCACCAGCGGCGTCGATTTCAATTGCAGCACGGTCTCGCCGGTCAGTGTCGGCAGCGCCCTGTAGAAGGCCTGCGGCAGCCAGATGCGCCGAAAGATTTTCCAGCGGCTCATGCCAAAGGCGCGAGCCGCCTCCAATTGTCCCTTAGGCACGCCGGCAAAGGCACCGCGCATCACCTCGCCCTCGTAACCGGCGAACGACAGGGTCAGCGCCAGCACGCCATAAGGCCAGGCTTGCCGCAGATACGGCCACATCCACGATTCACGGATCCACGGATATTGGGGAAACAGCGAACCCAGACCGTAATAGAGCAGCCACAGCTGGATCAGCAGCGGTGTTCCCCGGATCACCGTACAGAAGGCCTTGGCTGGTGCCGCGAACCAGAACGAGCCGGTGGCCTGCGCCAGCCCGAGCGGCACGGCGAACAGGAAGCCCAGCACGCAAGTGACGGCCAGGATCCACAGCGAGCGCCAGATGCCGATCAATCCCATTTCCCAATATTGCGGCAGCCAATCCCAGCGCATGAAAAACACCGCCGACAGCACCAGCGCCAGAGCGATCAGGATCAGCACGATGCGGTGCGGCTGCAGCCACAGCGATGTTCGCGCGACAACGTTGATGATGGCCGCTTCGTTCGCCATCAGCGTGTTTCCTTGAGCGAAGGCATGCCGCGCCGCGACCATGCCTCGACGCGGCCGATGAGGAAATTGGAAATCAGCGATAGCAGCAGGTAGAGAACGGCTGCGGCGAAAAAGAAGGTGAAATAGGCTTTGGTGACGCCTGCGGCCTGCCGCGTTGCCAGCGCCAGTTCGTAGAATCCGACGACCGCCAGCAGGGCGGTGTCCTTGGTGGCGATCAACCAGAGATTGGCGAGGCCCGGTATGGCAAACGGCAGCATGGCCGGCAGTGTTATGCGCCGCAGCATCAGCCCGGGAGACATTCCGTAGGCACGGGCGGCTTCGATCTGTCCCTGGGGAATAGCCAGGATCGCGCCGCGTATCACCTCCGTCGAATACGCGCCCTGGACGAAGCCGAGCACGGCGATGCCGGCGGCAAGGCCACTGATGTCGATGCGCTGATAGCCCATTGCCGTCAGCGCCTGGTTGATCAGATCGGTTCCGGCATAATAAAGCAGCAGGATCAGCACCAGTTCGGGCACGGCGCGCACTATGGTGGTGTAAACCGCCAGCAGATCGCGTACCACCGGGCCGCCATAAAGCTTGCCGAAGGCGCCGCCAGTGCCGATCAAAAGGCCCAGGCAGGTGGCCCCGAGCGCGATCTCGATCGAATGCAGGAGTCCGAACAGAAGCGTTCCGCCCCAGCCTGGCGGATAGGGCGAGAGCAGTTCGATGATGCCGGCCGCGGAGGCCGAAAGAAATGCGTCGATCAGCGTCGCCCCCGAATTGCTGGCGTCTGCCGCTGTCAATTCTCGTCAGCGGCAAGCGTGCCTGGACAGGTTTCGGCGAAACCGCACGGCGGATGCCGTGCGGCTGTTGCTCATGCCTTGGCGATGTCAGTTCGACTGCGGATCGTCACCATAGACATCGAAGTCGAAGTATTTCTTGGTGATCTCGGCATATTTGCCGTTCGCGCGGATGGCTTTGATGCCGGCGTTGATCTTGTCCTTCAGCTCTGTGTCTTCCTTGCGGAGGCCGGCGCCGACGCCAGGTCCAAGGACCTCGAGATCAGGAGCCACGTTGCCCTTCATGTCGCAGCACGCCTTGCCCTGATCGGATTTCAGAAACTCGCCAAGCGCGATGGCATCGGCTTGCACCGCGTCGACGCGGCCGGCGGCGAGATCCTGGTTGGCTTCGTCCTGGGTCTGGTATTCCTTGATCTCGGAAGCCGTGGCGCCGAAGTGCTTCTTGGCGTAAACGGCATGCACGGTCGACACTTGGACGCCGACCACCTTGCCCTTGAGGTCTTCAGGCGTGGCGCCGAACTTCTGGTCCTTCGGTCCGATGATGGCGGTCGGCGTGTTGTAGTACTTGTCCGAGAAGGCGATCGTCTTCTCGCGCTCGGCGGTGATCGACATCGAAGCGGCGATCAGATCGATCTTCTTGGTCGTCAGCGCCGGGATGATACCGTCCCAGGCGACCGGGGTGATGACACAGTCGAGTTTCTCCTCGGCGCAAACGGCGTCGATGAATTCGATCTCCCAGCCGACCCACTTGCCCGAGGCATCCGGCGAGGCGAAGGGCGGATAGGGTTCGGCGGCGACGCCGACCTTCACCGGGTCGGCCTTGGCCACGCCTATGGCGGCGACGCCGAGCAGCAGTGCCGCGGCGAATGTCTTCAGAACAGTCTTCATTTCAAACTCCCAGTTGTTGTTGGTTCCCGGTTTTCTTCCGTCCCGGCCTGTCCCTAGCCGATGTTGCGGATGAACTGCTTGAGCCTTTCGGATTTCGGTGCGCCGAAGATCTGCTCCGGCGGCCCTTCTTCCTCGACCAGCCCGTTGTAGAGATAGACGACGTGGGTCGCGACCTCGCGGGCGAACTTCATCTCGTGGGTGACCAGCACCATGGTGCGGCCTTCGCGCGCCAGGTCGCCGATCACCTTCAGCACCTCGCCGACCAGTTCGGGGTCGAGCGCCGAGGTCGGCTCGTCGAACAGCATGACGCGCGGATTGATGGCAAGCGCGCGAGCGATCGCGGCGCGCTGCTGCTGGCCGCCTGAAAGATAGGCCGGATAGACATCGCGCTTTTCGGCAAGCCCGACGCGCGCCAGCAATTTCTCGGCCTGGGCGATCGCCTCGTCGCGCTTGACGCCGAGCACATGCACCGGAACCTCGATGACGTTCTCGATCAGCGTCATGTGGCTCCACAGGTTGAAATTCTGGAACACCATGCCGAGCTTGGAGCGGATGCGCTCGATCTGCTTGCGGTCCGCCGGAACAGTGTGGCCATAGCTGTCGGCCCTGAGCTTGATCTCCTCGCCATTGACGCGGATGATGCCGCTGGTTGGATTTTCCAGGCAGTTGATGCAGCGCAGCAGTGTCGATTTGCCCGAGCCCGAGCCGCCGATAATGGCGATCACCTCGCCGTCGCGCGCCGACAGCGACACGCCCTTCAGCACGTGCAGTTCGCCGAATTTCTTGTGCAGGTTCTCGACGTGGATGGCTTCGGCGGCACCGTCCTGCACCTTGCCGGATTGGACTGTGGCAGCTTCCACCACGGTCACTGGGTGACCTCTGTAGGGTCGGCGGTTCGTCGAACGTCTATCCAGCTAATCAACATATACGCTGTACTGCCCACTCCAGACTTCAGCATGGACCCAACGGCGAGAGCCCGTCAATCCTGCTCATTACGGCACTTGCGAGCTTGTTGTGCAAGTGTATAAATAGCCTTCCATGAAATTTTTTCGATTTTTTTCAGCAGAAAAAGGGCCTCTATGAGCGCTTTCGGATCACAGTCCATGGCGGCACCGCTGCGACGCGTGCTGATGCGGTCGGCGGCCAACGCCATGCGCAATGCCGACAGGGCTGCCTGGCACTATGGCCCGGGTTTCGACCCGGCGAAAGCGGCATCGCAGCACGCGCTCCTTGCTGAACTGGTGACGGCTTCCGGTGCCGAGATCGAATGGATCGAGGACACCGCGGATGGACTTTCGGACTCGGTGTTCACGCACGACCCGTCGCTGATGACCGACCGCGGCGCGTTGATCCTGTCCATGGGCAAGCCCTTGCGCGCCAGGGAGCCCTCGCTGCATGAGGAAACCTACCGAAGGCTGGGCATTCCAATCCTCGGCCGGGTCGAGGCTCCCGGCCAGGTCGAAGGCGGTGATTGTGTATGGCTTGATGCCCGCACGCTGGTGATCGGGCGCGGTGTCCGCTCCAACCAGGAAGGCATCCAGCAGGTTTCCAACCTGCTGACGCCGCTCGGCGTTTCCGTCTACGGCTTTGACCTGCCGCTGTGGCAGGGCGAGGAGGCGTGCCTGCATCTGATGTCGGTGATCAGCCCGCTGGCCGACGACCTCGCACTGGTCTATTCACCGCTTTTGCCGGCTCCGTTCTATCAGATGCTGAAGGCGCGCAACATCCGCCTGGTCGAAGGCGACGCGGAAGAGTTCGCGGCTTCCAATGGCCTCAGCCTGAACGTGTTGCCGACCAGCCCGCTCAAGGTCATTGCCGTTGCAGGCTTTCCAAAGACCAAAGCCGCGATGGAAGCCGCCGGCTGCACGGTCGAAATCTTCGAGGCGGATGCGCTCTGCATCGCCTGCGAGGGCGGGCCGACATGCCTGACGCGGCCGATCCTGCGCCAATGAATACGCCATCCCGCCGCAGCTTCCGTCGCGAGGGCGAGGAGCGGCGGCGGCAGGATCTGATCGAGGCCACCCTGGACAGCGTGGCGGAACATGGCCTGCAGGGCGCCACCTTGCGCACCATCGCATTGCGGGCCGGCGTCACCGCCGGGCTGATCCGGCACTATTTTCCCAGCAAGGAAGAATTGCTGCAGGAAGCCTATGCGGCGCTGATGGGCCGCATGACCGAGCAGGCGAAAGCGGCGTTGGTCATGGAAGACGCCTCGCCTCGTCAGCGTCTTGCGGCTTTCATCACCGCCAACCTCGATGCGCCGATCATCGATACGCGGGTGTTTTCGCTCTGGGCAACCTTCATCGGCCGCGCCAGCGCGGATCCGACCCTGGCTCATGCCCACCGCGAAGGCTACCTTGGTTTTCGCAATGAGGTGGAGGCGGTTGTGGCCGAGGTACTCGCCGCCGAGCAGCGCAATCCGGACACAAGCCAATTGCGCCACCATGCCATCGCGATCAATGCGATCATCGACGGACTCTGGATCGAAGGCTGCCTGGCCGGCGAGATGTTCTCGCCCGGCGAACTGGCGGCGATTGGCATCAAGACCGTCGAGGCCGAACTGGGCCTCGAGCCGGAAGGGGAGGAAAACCAATGACGACACTCGGCGAAGCCCTCATCACGCTGCTTGAAGCGCATGGCGTCGATACCGTCTTCGGCATTCCAGGCGTCCACACGGTCGAGCTCTACCGTGGCCTGGCGCGCTCGAAAATCCGTCACGTCACGCCGCGCCATGAGCAGGGCGCCGGCTTCATGGCCGACGGCTATGCCCGCGCCAGCGGCAGGCCCGGCGTCGCCTTCGTCATCACCGGACCGGGGCTGACCAACACCATCACCGCCATGGGCCAGGCGCGCGCCGATTCGGTGCCGATGCTGGTCATCTCGGGCGTCAACGCCATGCCGACGCTGGGCAAGGGGCTGGGCTTCCTGCATGAGCTGCCGGATCAGCGCGGCATGATGGAAACGGTGGCCCTGTTTTCGCAACGCATAACCGAAGCCGATGAATTGCCCGGCGCGCTGGCACGGGCCTTCGCGCTGTTTTCGTCTTCCCGCCCCGGCCCGGTGCATATCGAGATCCCGACCGATGTCATGGTCGAGCCGGCGGACGGCATCGCCGCCCTGTTGAGCAACGTCGCACCGCCGGCGCCCGACGGCGCGGCAATTGCGGATGCGGCCAAACTCATCGCCGCCGCGCGCCGTCCGCTGATCCTTGCCGGCGGCGGCGCCAAGCGTGCCGACATGGCGCTGCGTCGCCTGGCCGAGACGATGGGCGCACCGGTCGTCGAGACCACCAATGCGCGCGGCCTGCTGCACCGCCATCCGCTCTGCGTTCCGGCAAGCCCGAGCCTGAAGGCGGTTCGCGCCCTGATGGCGGACGCCGATCTGGTGATTGCCGCCGGCACGGAATTCGGGCCGACCGACTATGACGGCTATGGCGACGGCGGCTTCGTCCTGCCTTCCAATCTGATCCGCATCGACATCGGCGCCGACCAGCTTGCGCGACGTCCGGTGACGGTCGCCATCCAGGCCGATTGCACCGAGGCGATCGAGGCCCTGCTTGCCGCGATCGGCGCCGCTCACCCGGCCGCGCCGGACGGCCAGGTACGCGCCGCGGCTGCACGCGAGGCCGGCTTTGCCGAGCTGAGCCCGGCCTATGTGGCGCAGGTGCATGCGGTGGAAATGATACGCGACACCTTGCCGGGCGCGATTATCGTCGGTGATTCGACACAGCCGATCTACGCCGCCAACCTCTACTATGATCACGACCGGCCAGGCGGCTGGTTCAACGCCTCCACCGGCTTCGGCGCGCTCGGCTACGGCCCGCCGGCGGCGATCGGCGCAGCACTTGCCGTGCCCGATGCGCCGGTCATTTGCCTGACCGGCGACGGCGGGTTCCAGTTCACGTTGCCGGAGCTCGGCGCGGCGCTCGATGCCGCGGCCCCCGTCATCTTCATCGTCTGGAACAATCGCGGCTATCGCGAGATCGAAACCTCGATGCTCGATGTCGGCGTGGAACCTGTCGGCGTATCGCCGGCGCCGCCGGATTTCTGCAAGCTGGCCGAGGCCTATGGCATCGGCGCCGAACGGCTGGCCGATGTCGGCGCCTTGCCGCGGGCCCTGAAGCGCGCCCGGGCGACGGGACTGCCATGCGTCATCGAAATCACGATCGATTGAAGCCTTCGGGACAGCGTTGATTTTCCATCCAGTATCGTATCCTTCGCCGGCTTGGCTTTTGCGCAGGTTGAGCCGCGCGCGGCGGCTCTGCCTGTCGCGCGGCTGCCTGACGCATGCAAAGACGTGACGGCTGCCATGTCGATATATCAATTGAGTGATCGCCCGAAAGGCGCGACGCTTCGCGTCGGGCGGCAACAAGCGACAAAATCATAAAAAACGACAGGAGCGGTCCAGGATGACGGAAACACTTAAGGGCAGGCATATCGTTGTGACCGGCGGAACCGGCGCGCTCGGTGGCGCGGTGGTCGGCAGGCTGCTGGAGCAAGGTGCGATCTGCCACGTGCCGAACGCGCACGCCGCGGCACCCCAGCATTTTCCTTTCGCCGCGCACGAGAACGTCATGCTGGCACACAATGTCGACCTGTCGGACTCCGCCAAGGTCGAGGCCTTCTATGCTCAGGTTCCCGCCTTGTGGGGATCGGTCCATCTGGCCGGCGGCTTTGCCGCGGCGCCGGTGGAAAAGATCGAATCGGCGTCCTTTGCCGAGATGATGGACACCAACGCCCGCACCACCTTCCTGTGCAGCCGCGCGGCCATCCGCTCGATGCTGGAGTCAGGCACCGCCGGCCGCATCGTCAATGTCACCGCGCGCGCCGGGCTCGACCTCAGGCGCGGTGCCGGCATGGTTGCCTACGCGGCCAGCAAGGCAGCCGTCGCGGCGATGACGGTGGCGATGGCGGAGGAACTCAAGGCCGAGGGTATCCTGGTCAATGCCGTGGCGCCGTCGACGCTCGACACGCCGGCGAACCGTGCCGATATGCCGGACGCCGATTTCACCAGATGGGTCAGCCTCGAAGCCGCGGCCGAGGCCATCGCCTACCTGGCCTCACCCGCCAATCAGGCGATGAGCGGAACGCTGGTGCCGCTCTACGGCCGGGCCTGAACCGCGAGCGTCGAAGCCGGGCACACGGCATCCGATCCATCGGCATTGCGATAGCTGTAGATCCGCAGCGGCGATGAAGCGGCTGTGGGGCACTCGCGCAACCATGCCGGCGGCCGGCCTTCAATCAACCCCGCCGCGAATGGATAGGCGGCTTCCAGCGCCGGCAAAGCCGGGCCTCGCCAGGCGCAAATCGCGACATGCGTTGCCTTGGTGGCATCGAGTATCGCGCGTGGGTCGGCGGTCGCCGGATCAAGAAAACGGTAGCTTCGTTCGATTCCCTTGGCCGACGGATGATTGGCGATCGTCACCACCTTGGGACCTTCGGCAAGGGCGACAAAATGCGAGCCGATCAGCGGTGGAGACAGAACGACGGCGTTCGATGGCCAACCCTGTTGCGGCTCAAAACGGCTGGAATAGCAGCTATCGGCGAATTCGGCGGCGGGGACCGCCGCTTCGGACGTCTTTACCGACAGATGGTACAGCGCCATTGCGCCGGACAAGACGAGACCGGGCAGGATCAACGCGTATTTCCGCGATGCCGCCGGCACCGAAGATTTCAAATAGCGCCCCAAACTAGCATCTGGCGGCAGGAGGCTCGCCAGGGCGAAGATGAGGCCGATGCCGGAAAAAACCGGAAGGTAGCGGAAGTAGCGGACATAGCCGATCGCAAGCACCAGCGATAACAGCGAGAACAGCGCCAATATCACGAGAGGCCGGCATCGACCGTGCGGCCCGGCGCAGAGGACGGTTGGCGCGAGCGCGCCGACAAACAGCAGCGCCATGCTGGGAAAGCCAGCCGACAGGACGAAATCAGGGCGCCGGAACAGACTCAGTTCCTGAAGAATTCTGTTGATCATGTTGTCGCGAACATAGGCGTCGAGCGAGGCATAGGGGCTGGCCAGGCATTGCGGAAACAACACGGCCAGCGCCGCGGCACTTGCCGCCGCGAACCCCAGCAGGATTGCCGTGCGCATGGGCCATCCTCCACGCCGGCCGGCAAGCAAAGGCACGACGGCAAATGAAAGCCCGGCCGCGACCAGCGCCGTCACGTGCGGCGTTGAATAGCTGTCGCATCTGACCGCGGTATAGGCGGAGGGCGGCACGATCGCCGCGAACAGGCCGATCGCCCCGGCGGCCAAGGCGAGGCCGAAACCGACGATCCGGCTTTCACCGCCTTCGCGGTCAAAGATCCAGTCGAAAGCGTACACCGCGATCACCAGCGCATAGAACGGCGCGAACTCGGCGCTGACGGCGATTGACAGGGCCGCCAGCAGCCCGTTGAAGAAGGCGGAAAAGCGATTTCGCGACATCATCAACACCAGCGCTGCCAGAAGCAGCAGGATTTGCAGATTGTGATAGTCGATCCGTCCCGGGGCGAATTCGAAGAAGGTGCGCGCGGCAAAGATCAGCGCCAACGGGAATGCAACGGCCGGATAGGCAAAGCCGGTGGCGATCACCAGCCGGTTGTAGAAATAGAGCGCCGGCGCAAGCAGCAGCAGCGGGACGGCGAAGCTTGCCAGCATCAGAGCCGGCTCGAAGCCGGCGAACGGGGTGACCAGCCGCGCGAAGGCGGCATAGGGCAAGTCCACGATCCATGGCCAGTGCGAGACATAGGGCTCGGGCTGGACGATACCGGGCAGCGTCCGGTCGAAGATATTGCCCGTCTCAAGCAAAGTACGGATTTCGTGGAGCTTGAGCAGATCGTCCGCGTCATTGTTGAGCCTGAAGCCCAGGCTCCAAAGGGCGGTCATCAGGATCGCCATTGCGCAAAAGCAGAACAGGACAGGCGCGTTGGTGTAAAGACGCAGCAACCAGGAAGGTCGCGCGGCGGCATTGTTGGCGCCATTGCTCATGGAAGGTATTCCCTTGGACCACTGGCAAATACGCGACGAAGTTTATGTTCCCGTAAAGAAAAGACCCGCCGGATCGCTCCGGCGGGTCTTTTTGTGAGGTCGCACGCGAGGCGTGCCGTCGATGGTTGACGCCTTAGTTGCCCTGCTTCTTCAGCGCGGCACCCAGGATGTCGCCCAGCGAAGCGCCGGAGTCGGTCGAGCCGTACTGAGCGACGGCTTCCTTCTCTTCGGCGATTTCCAGCGCCTTGATCGAGACCTGCAGCTTGCGGGTCTTCTTGTCGAAGGCGATGACGCGGGCATCGACCTTCTGGCCGACGGTGAAGCGCTCGGGGCGCTGCTCGTCGCGGTCGCGGCTGAGGTCGGAACGCTTGATGAAGGTCTCGATGCCGCTTTCGACAAGCCGCACTTCCAGACCGCCATCCTTGACGCCGATCACCTCGCAGGTGACGACGGCGTTCTTGCGCAGTTCGCCGCTGTTGGCCGCTTCGCCGACCGTATCCTTGGCCAGCTGCTTGATGCCGAGCGAGATGCGCTCCTTGTCGATGTCGACGTCGAGCACCTGCGCCTTGACCATGTCGCCGCGATTGTACTCTTCGATGACCTGCTCGCCCGGACGGGTCCAGTCGAGATCGGACAGGTGCACCATGCCGTCCACGTCGCCTTCCAGGCCGATGAACAGGCCGAACTCGGTCTTGTTCTTGACCTCGCCCTCGACCTGGCTGCCGACCGGATGGCTAGAGGCGAACGCCTGCCACGGATTCTCAAGCGTCTGCTTGAGGCCGAGCGAGATGCGGCGCTTGGCCGGATCGACCTCGAGCACCACGACGTCGACTTCCTGCGTCGTCGACAGGATCTTGCCGGGGTGCACGTTCTTCTTGGTCCACGACATTTCCGAAACGTGGATGAGGCCTTCGATGCCCGGCTCCAGCTCTACGAACGCGCCGTAGTCGGTGATGTTGGTGACGGTACCCTTGATCTTCTTGCCGATCGGGAACTTGGTGCCGATCTCGGACCACGGATCGCTCTCGAGCTGCTTCATGCCGAGCGAGATGCGGTGGGTTTCCTGGTTGATGCGGATGATCTGCACCTTGACCGTCTGACCGATGTTGAGGATTTCGGTCGGATGGTTGACGCGGCGCCATGCCATGTCGGTGACATGCAGCAGGCCATCGATGCCTCCGAGGTCGACGAACGCACCGTAATCGGTGATGTTCTTGACGACGCCTTCGACAACCTGGCCCTCTTCGAGGTTCTGCACGATTTCCGAACGCTGTTCGGCGCGGCTTTCCTCGAGCACGGTGCGGCGCGAGACCACGATGTTGCCGCGGCGGCGATCCATCTTGAGGATCTCGAAGGGCTGCGGGTTGTGCATCAGCGGGGAGACGTCGCGGATCGGGCGGATATCGACCTGGCTGCGCGGCAGGAAGGCCACGGCGCCGTCGAGGTCGACGGTGAAGCCGCCCTTGACCTGGTTGAAGATGACGCCTTCGACGCGCTCACCCTTGGTGAACTTCTCTTCGAGACGGACCCAGCTCTCTTCGCGGCGGGCCTTCTCACGCGAAAGCATCGCTTCGCCAAGCGCGTTCTCGATGCGCTCGACATAGACTTCGACGGTATCACCGACCTTGAGGGTGGTGTCCTTGCCCTTGACGCCGAATTCCTTCAGCGGCACGCGGCCTTCGACCTTGAGGCCGACGTCGATGATGGCCATGTCCTTTTCGATCGCGGTGATCGTGCCCTTGACGACCTGGCCTTCGCCGGAATGGCCGGCGGTAAATGATTCTTCGAGCAGGCTCGCGAAATCATCGCGAGTGGGATTTGCAGCTGACATATTTTCTCCTGGAGTGTCCCGCATCTGAAGCGGGACGGGCGCCGTGGGTTAGCGTTGCGTTGGCCTGCCGGCGTTCCGGGCTAAAAAAGCCCTGGGCCGCTTTTCAAGCGGCAATTCCGGCGCATGAAGAATGCTGGCAGGCTGGTTCGTGCCCGATATGGGTATTTTCTGCGCTTCCGGCAACGGAAAACGAGGGAAAACCCGGATCAGGCTTTATTTCTCTTGGCCAGCACGTCGTCGATGACAGTCATGGCCGCGAGAAACGCGGCTTCTATAGCCATTTCGCTGGTATCAAGCAAGTGCGCGTCGGTGGCCGGCTTCAAGGGCGAGTCGGCACGGCCCATGTCGCGCTCGTCGCGGCGCTCGATGTCGGCGAGGATTTCGGTGAAATTGGCGGTGCCGCCGATGCTCTCGATCTCCGCCAGCCGGCGCCTTGCGCGTACTTCGGCGCTTGCCGTGACATAGAGTTTGATGTCGGCGTCGGGACAGACGACGGTGCCGATGTCACGCCCGTCGAGCACCGCGCCCGGCGGCGTCTTGGCGAACGCGCGCTGCTTTTCCACCAGGATGCGCCGCACGGTCGGGAACACCGCGACCTTCGAGGCAGCCTCGCCGACCGCATGCGCCGACAAAACCGCGCGGTCAAGCGTCGCCAGATCGACCTGGCGCGCGGCGGTTTCGGCAGCCGAGACATTGTCGAGCGGCAGGCCGAGCCGCAGCAGCGCATGGGCCACCGCGCGGTAGGTGAGGCCAGTGTCGAGCAGGTTCAGCCGGTAATGGTCGGCCAGTCGCCGGGCCAGCGTGCCCTTGCCGGCGCCGGCGGGTCCATCGATGGCGATGGTGAAGACGTGTGTCATTGGCGGGCCAACAAAAGGGTTGAGCGCCGCGATCCTTCACGCCCCCCTCTGTCCTGCCGGACATCTCCCCCACGAGGGGGGAGATCGCCTATGATCGCGGCCTTCACCAATTGTCCACGTTGCAGAATTGAACGGGGCGCCCAAGCTGCCAATCTCCCCCCTTGTGGGGGAGATGTCCGGCAGGACAGAGGGGGGCGCTGTCCCGGCGACATCTCTGCTTGCTTCGCGCTTGCCATCAACCTTTACCCTATTTCCGCGCCCAGTTCCTTCATCAGCCCCATGAATTCCGGGAAACTCGTCGCGATCATCGCCTGGTCGTCGATCGTCACCGGCTTTTCCGTCGCCAGGCCCATCACCAGGAAGCTCATGGCGATGCGGTGATCGAGATGGGTCTGCACCGTCGTATCCAACCCGTTGGGATGGCCGCCCAGCCCCCTTCCGCCCGGCTTGCCGCGTACCGCGAGCGAAGCCTCGCCCTCGGTGCAGTCGACGCCGTTGAGCTTCAGCCCGTTGGCCACCGCCGACAGTCGGTCGGATTCCTTCACCCGCAGTTCCTCCAGCCCCTGCATCAGCGTCTCGCCCTCGGCAAAGCTCGCCGCGACCGCCAGCACCGGATACTCGTCGATCATCGACGGCGCCCGCTCGGGCGGCACGGTGACGCCCTTGAGCTCGGAATAACGCACACGCAGGTCGGCGACATCCTCGCCGCCGGCATTGCGCGGGTTGAGGATTTCGATGTTGCCGCCCATCTCCTGCAGCGTCAGCAGAAGGCCGGTGCGGGTCGGGTTCATCAGTACGTTTTCGATTGTGATGTCGGAACCCGGCACGATCAGTGCCGCCACCAGCGGGAAGCCGGCCGAGGACGGGTCGCCCGGCACCGCGATCGTCTGGCCGTTAAGCTTGCCTTGGCCTTCGATGAAGATGTGGCGCACGCCGCGCTCGTCGGTTTCGACCGACAGATTGGCGCCAAACCCCTTCAGCATCTTTTCGGTGTGGTCGCGTGTCATCACCGGCTCGATCACCGTGGTGATGCCGGGCGTGTTGAGGCCGGCGAGCAGCACCGCCGACTTCACCTGCGCCGAGGCCATCGGCACGCGGTAGGTGATCGGGGCGGCGTGCTTGGGTCCATGCAGCGTGATCGGCATGCGATCGCCTGGCGTCGCCTTCAACACCTGCACGCCCATCTGGCGCAGCGGTTCAAGCACGCGGCCCATCGGCCGGCCCGACAGAGAGGCGTCGCCGATAAAGGTGGTTTCCATGTCATAGGTGCCGACGAGGCCCATGGTCAGTCGCGAGCCGGTCCCCGCATTGCCGAAATCGAGCGGGCCTTCCGGCTGCAGCAGCGCGCCGTTGCCGGTGCCGCGGATCACCCACTCGGTGCCGCGCTTTTCGATATGCGCGCCCATTGCCTTCATGGCCGCACCGGTGCGCATCACGTCTTCGCCTTCGAGCAGGCCGGTGATGCGGGTCTCGCCGGAGGCGAGGCCGCCGAACATGAAGGAGCGGTGCGAAATCGATTTGTCTCCCGGCACCCGTGCGGTGCCGGAAAGGGCTGACGATTTGCGGGCGGTGGCCGGCTTGGCAGCGGCGGCGTGAGACATGGAATTTCCCTGGACGCAGTGCCGGCGGGCCGGCGCTTTTCATTTGTTGCGGCGGTCTCGTATCACGGCGGGGCGAAATGGTCATCCCCATGGCCGTCACTTGGCGCGAGGCCTTTCAGGACTTGGTTTTGTGACGCCGGCTTTTCGCTTTGACAGCGCCCCAAACTGTGGTTAAGGGGACCACTCTTTTATTGACGAGGCTTGCCGTGGCAAAAAACGAACTTGGCACAAAGCGTATCGACCCTGAGACGGGTCGAAAATTCTACGACCTGAACAAGGACCCGATCGTCTCGCCCTATACGGGCAAGACCTATCCGCGTTCCTATTTCGAGGAAGGCAAGATCGCCGCCCTCGAGGAGGAAGAGGAAGTGGCCGAGAAGGAAGTGGACGCCGAGGACGAAGAGGGCGTTGAAGTCGTCTCGCTCGAAGAGGCTGACGAGGACGCCAAGGGCGACGATCTGCCCGATCTCGGCGACGATGAGGATGTCGAGCTGGGCGACGACGAGGATGACACCTTCCTTGCCGACGAAGAGGAAGAAGACGACGACGTCGCCGACATGATCGGCGTCGGCGACGACGACGACGAGGTCTGATCGGCCTGGAATGCAAGTGTTTGCAGGCTTTCTCGGCCTGTGAACAAAAAGCCGGAACTCAAGGCTTGATATCTGGGAAAGGCGGGGTTAGAAGCCGCCTGCACTAACGGCGCGGTGTTCCAACCCGCGCCGGATCTCTTCGCCGGCAACGGCGCCGGTTGACTCCGGAAGTGGGGCCATAGCTCAGTTGGGAGAGCGCTTGAATGGCATTCAAGAGGTCGTCGGTTCGATTCCGATTGGCTCCACCAGTCACCTTCTAGGCCGCTGATTTTCCGATCGGTTTCCGATCCGGCCAGGATCCTCCCGCATCGAAATCGATCGCAAATCCAGCGCCGATCGCGCTTCGCGCAATGAGATCGTCAAGTTCCCAATCGGTAAGTTCGCAAAGCGGAAACACGCGCCTCACGGCGCGGTTCACCTCGGATATCGAAATGCTCGTGCTCTCGACATTGTCGATCAGGTGCCGGACGATCGCCAGTCGGACGTCCGACAAGGTTGGCGTCTCCACGGGCGCGGACATCAACGGGCCTACGAATGGAGCCGTGGTGCTTTGGCCCTTCTTGCGTCGAAGGCGACGGGCACGCCATGAACGAAGGATGCGGCCGCCACCAATTCCTCCAACTCGCGGTCGGTGGCCTTGCATGCCGGCATCAGTGTTCGGATGGCAAGGATCGCCTGTGCGATGGAGAGAAACCGGGTCCTTCCCCTGGAAAGGACATAGGCTTCGGCGGCTTTTTCAACAGTGATGGTGCGAAACGAATTGGTCATGAAGAATTCCTCCCTGAAACCCTGACCAGCCCGACTTTATGGCACGAATTCGACCGCCTTCAAGCCTATGTCCGATAGCGGACAGTCGCTGCGAACCGCCCAAAACTGCATATGCTTTTGGGCATGCTTCAGGCAGCGGCCAGGCCGAAGTAACGCTGCTCCTCCTCGCCGTAAGCACCGTGTGTGAGCTTTATCAATCCGGCGCGGTCGACGATCGTTATCTCGCCGCGCTTGGCGTGCACCAGTCCTCGATATTCAAGCATTTGCAGGGCCGTGGTGACCCCGGGACGGTGGGCGCCGAGCATGGTCGCCAGAAATTCATGCGTCAGGTAGATCTTGTCTCCTTCGGCGCGGTCATGGATCATCAGCAGCCAGCGGGCCAGGCGTTCCTCGATTTTCGAATGACCATTGACCAGTGCCGTTCGCGACGATTGCACAAGGAATGCGTGGGCATAGTCCAGCACTGACGTGCGAAGCGACGGGCTTTCCGCAATCGCAGGGCGAAGGTTTTCAACCGGCAGGCGCCACCCATTGCCCGCGACCTGGATATAGGTCTCGTTGGCAGTGCTTTCCTGTCCGAGAATGACGGCAATTCCTGTCATCCCGTCATAGCCGATAATGCCGACTTCACTTTGCCGCCCGCCGGTCATGGTGGCGACCACCGACGCGATGCCCCTCTCGGGAAAGTATACGTTCTTGATCGGCTGATGCGCGACCTCCAACTGGTCCCTGATGTCCAGTTCGACGTGATGCAGCGATGGCCGCAAAAGCGCGAAGTCCTGCGAGGAGAGGGCCTTCAGCACCTGGTTGCGAAAGAGGGATTGGGGCAAGGCTCTCTCCCATACGGGCAAGAGCACACACCTCTCACTGTCGGACGCATCCGAAGAACTGGCGGCCGATGCCCAAGCATAGGCCTTAAATTAGCGATTGCAAAGAAATAGCTGACCTGCCGAGACCGGCGATCTAATCTCTTCACCACTCTGCGAAGGAGCCGTCCTTGTGGCGCCAGATCGGATTGCGCCAGCGATGGCCTTCCTTGGCGCGCTCCTTGACTCTTCGTCGATCTCGACGCCCAGGCCCGGGCCGTCGGGAATGGCGACATAGCCGTCCTCGTAGCGAAAGACGTCCTTGTTGGCGGCATAGTCGAGCAGGTCGTTGCCGGCGTTGTAATGGATGCCGAGGCTCTGCTCCTGGATGAAGCTATTGTAGCTGACCGCGTCGAGCTGCAGGCAGGCGGCGAGCGCGATCGGCCCCAGCGGGCAGTGGGGCGGCCTTCACCCTGCCGACCGCCGTCTACGCCACCGACAAGGATTTCACCGACGGCGTGCTGCGCTCCGAGGCGATCCTGAAGCGCGCCGCGCAGGCCGTGGTCGAAGTCGGCTTCGTGCTGGCGAACCGCTCGGCGGGCAGGGTCGCCGCCGAATAGCCTCTCGTCATCGGCTTGCGCAGAGGTCGAAATCGGCGTCCCGGGTAAGCTCGCTTACCCGCAGTTTACGACCGCCGGCTACAACGTTCCTGTCTGATTCGTCTGGGACAGGAACATCATGAGCAAAGCCCTCATATCCTTCGCGCTGGTCGCTGTGCTGACGGCCTTGCTCATGGCGTTGAGCCTTGCGGTGGCCAGGCACGGCTATCCCTATGGGGCGATCGGCGTCAGGCGTCTCGACGGCATTGCCGATGCCGGGACGTTCATTCCGCTGGCCGCCGTCTACTTCTTCACCGCGCTGCTGATGATGATCCTGCCGATCCGTGCGGCCAGCATCGTGCTGACCCATGCCGCCGACGCGATCTTCTGGACAGTGATCGTGCTGCTTGCCACCATTGTCGGTGGTCTTCTTGCAAGATGGGCCTTCGGCCAGGGCAGCGCCCTGCTGGCATTATTGAACTGGCGGTTCCTGTTTGCCGTGGTCGTCATCGGCTGTCACTTCGTCATGAACGAGCTGCGCCGCAACGTGCTGCTGCGCAGCCTGTTCTTCGTGGTCTTCGCCGCCGCGATGCTGGCCTGCCTGTTCTGGTCCTTCACGCTCTAGCTTCCGGCCGCGACGTGGCCTGCTCCATCCACGTCCAGAGGTAGGCGGCAAGACCGCGGTCGACATGGATACGCAGCTTGCTTCGGCCGGTGTTGCCGCCGCCGATCCAGCCCTTTTCCAGCACGGCCACTCGGGCGATGTTGTGGTTCTTGGCCAGGTAATAGGCCGTAGCCAGCCCGTGTTCGCCGCCGCCAATGACGATTGCGTCATAGGCCGGCTTGGGCTCGGGCGAGCGCCAGGCCTGCTTCCAACCGGTCTGGCCGGCCACGCCTTCCTTGAAGAGCGATAACGCGGAATAGCGTCTGGTCATGGTGCGGCGGACAAGCCTGATTTCTCAGGGAAGCGTAGTGGCATTGTACATATATGTCTAGTTTGCGTGCCGGCTTTGTACACAACGACTGGCGTTAGCGTTTGCGTGCCATCGTCTCCACCACATAATGCGAGAAATCCTCGACATCCTTGGTCGTGGGTTCCTGGCCGGTAAAGCTGCGCAGGTACGAAGCGACGTGAGGCAAACGGCTGCTCATCGGCTCGTCGAGTTCGAGCGAGTAATAGCCGATCTGCATGAAGTAGAGGATGCGGGCACGAACGAATGCGTCCTCCTCGTCATAACCATGACTCATGAACATGTCGCGGATGGCGTTGACGCGTTCCTCGTCGGCTTCGTCGAGCGCGCGCCGGATTGCCGGCGAACGGCGCGCCCAGGCCCGGATCGCGAAATCCAGCCGGGGATCGAACAGCCTTTCGTCGACCCAGCATTCGAAGATGCTCATCACCCCGCGGACCGCGGTGGCGGAAGGCCGCCTGGCGCGCTCGACGATGAATTTCGTGTTGGTCTGCCGCCAATGATCCAGCAGCTGGTCGAGGAGATCCTGCCGGCTCCTGAAATACCAGTAGAAGCTCGAGCGCGAGACGTCGAGCTGCTGGCCCAGCGTCAGCACGCGGACGCGCTCGACACCATCAGAGATCAGTGTTTCAAGCGCAAGCTTCAGCCAGTCTTCACGAGTGGCCTTGACGTTGCCGGTGGCGCCGGTGCGCTGGATCGTCGTTTCGAGTGCCGCCATCGCACGACGCATGACACGCCGCACCGGCCAAATCAAGCTCATGGACACTACTGTACAGGGCGATTCATCGGGGCGTGGATGACGCCGCGTGGTTATTAGCCGGATTGGTTTTCGGAATGCACCGCACCATCAGCGCGGAGACAAGCCTGGGCATTTTTGTCGCGGCGTCTCGGCCAGTGCGTGCTTTCCCGCAAGGCAATTGTCTGGCAAATACCAATTCAGACGGATGCCGCCGCGCGGCCAGCAGCCAAGCCAGCAGCCAAGGCAAGGAAGGCAAGATCATGAACGTATTTCGCAAGAACCTCATCGATGGCGAGTGGGTCGGCGACGCCGGCTCCCGCAACATCAACCCCTCGGATACCGGCGATGTGGTCGGCGAATATGCCTCGGCTGGCGTCGAACAGGCCGGCCAGGCAATCGCCGCGGCCAAGGCGGCGTTTCCGGCATGGTCCCGCTCCGGTCCGCTGGCACGCCATGCGGTGCTGAAGAAGACCGCGGACGAGATCATGGCCCGCAAGGACGAGATCGGCCGCAATCTGGCGCGCGAGGAGGGTAAGACGCTAGCCGAAGGCATTGGCGAGACCATTCGCGCCGCCCAGATATTCGATTTCTTCGCCGGCGAGACATTGCGCCTGTCCGGAGAAATGGTGCCAAGCGTGCGCCCGGGCGTCGGCGTCGAGATCACCCGCGAAGCGGTCGGCGTGGTCGGCATCATCACGCCTTGGAATTTCCCGATCGCCATTCCGGCCTGGAAGATCGCGCCCGCTTTGGCCCACGGCAACACCATCGTCTTCAAGCCGGCGGAACTCGTTCCCGAAAGCGCCTGGTCCCTCGTCGACATCCTGCATCGCGCCGGCCTGCCCAAGGGCGTGCTCAACCTCGTCATGGGCAAGGGCTCGGTGGTCGGCCAGGCCATGCTCGACAGCCCCGATGTCAACGCCATCACCTTCACCGGCTCGGTCGGCACGGGAAAACGCGTCGCCGCCGCCAGCGTCGAGCACATGCGCAAGTTCCAGCTCGAAATGGGCGGCAAGAACCCGCTGGTCGTGCTCGACGATGCCGATCTCGCGGTCGCCGTCGATTGCGCGCTCAACGGCGCCTTCTTCTCGACCGGCCAGCGCTGCACGGCCTCGTCCAGGCTGATCGTGACCGACGCCATCCACGATCGTTTCGTCGACGCGCTCAAGGACCGGATGGGCAAGCTGGTCATCGGCGATGCGCTCGACGCGCAGACCCAGATCGGCCCCGTCGTCGACGCCACTCAGCTGAAGCAGGACGAGGATTACATCGCCGTCGGTGTCAGGGAAGGCGCGACCCTCGCCTTCGGCGGCGAACGGCTCGACCGCAAGACGCCGGGCTTCTTCCTGCGCCCGGCGCTGCTGACCGAGGCCACCAATGCCATGCGCTCTTCGCGCGAGGAGATCTTTGGCCCTGTCGCCAGCGTCATCCGCGTCAAGGATTATGACGAGGCGCTTGCCGTCGCCAACGACACGCCCTTCGGGCTGACGTCGGGCATCTGCACGTCGAGCCTGAAGCACGCGACCCACTTCAAGCGCAACTCCGAAGCCGGCATGGTGATGGTCAATCTGCCGACGGCGGGCGTCGACTTCCACGTTCCCTTCGGCGGCCGCAAGGGCTCGAGTTTCGGCCCGCGCGAACAGGGCCGCTATGCCATGGAGTTCTACACCACGGTGAAGACCGCCTACACGTTTGCAGGCTGATCGGGCGCAAGGTGGTCGGCGCCGGCCGGTCGGGCCGGCGAGCGGTCACGCAGCTCAAGAAACGGATCGGCGCGTCGCCATGGCATTGCAGGACCTGACCTGGCTCAACCCGCCGCCGCACCACGCCATCGACGGCGATACCGTCCATGCACGCACCGGCAAGGAGACCGATTTCTGGCGTGAGACCTTCTACGGTTTCTGGCGCGACAACGGCCATTTCCTGCATCGGCCGGTCGAGGGCGATTTCACCGCCGAAGTCACCGTCAAGGGCGACTACAAGGTGCTCTACGACCAGGCGGGGCTGATGCTCCGGCTGAGCGAAACGCACTGGATCAAGGCCGGCATCGAATACACGGACGGCCTCGCCTATGTCTCCGTCGTCGTCACCAACGACACGTCGGACTGGTCGCTGGTGGCCATTCATGCCGGTCCGGGCGGCGTCAGGATCCGCCTGACCCGCCACGCCGAGGCGATCCGCGTCCAGTATCTCGATGCTTCGGACGGTCACTGGAAGCCGGTGCGGCTCGCCTATTTCCCGGTGTCGAAGACGGTCGATGTCGGCATGATGTGCTGTTCGCCGCAGCGCGAGGGTTTCGAGGTCACATTCTCCGGCTACTCTGTCGGTCCGCCGATATCGCGCGAGTTGCATGACTGACGCCTTGGCGACATCTGCGGCCATCGCCGATCTGGAACCCTTAGGGAAGAAACTTCGGCGGCTGCCGGCTCACCACGGCACGTGCAGTATTTCCAGCTTAGGCAGGCCGACCGGCCTGATGCCGAGATCGTTGGCGAGCACGCCAAAAGCTTCGGTTTCGATCAGGTCGCGGTAGGGAATTTCGGGGAAGCGAAGGCCGCCGCGGTGCAAGGCGGCATCGACCAGGAGCATGGTTCCGCCGACCGCATCGAGGCCGATGATGTCGAGATGCCTGACATCGCTGAGATGATACCGGTTTGGTGTTTGCGCGGGAGGCTGGTGGAGACCGCCACGGATATCGCGGTAGTAGCGATAATCCCTTGTCTGCCGCCTTATGATGAAGCTGTTGAGGTCGAAACTGCCGCCGCCGGCGACCTTCACGCAGTTGGGCACCGCGATGCGATGTCCCGTGGCGATCAGCCGGTTGAGGGCATCGCCGGGAAAGCGCCAGACGTCGATGTCGATCCACAGTGCCCAGTCGTCGTCCTTGCTCAGCCCGTGATCGATCAGGTAATTTCGCACCTTGGCGATCGCGCCCCGCCTCGCGCGTTGCATCCTGGGCCTTGCCCGTTTTGCCCGGTCGAGGCTGGTGCCGACCCGCCTTTGCAGCAGGACGATGTCACGATATTTGCCGGCTAATCCCGCCGTCGCGGCCTGCAGCCGCTCCCAGCTCCCATCCAGGCTGTCACCCTCGCAGAAAACCAGCTTGATCCTCTCCTTGGGATAGTCGAGCCCCTCCAGCGCATCGAGAAATGGCTGGATGAGGTCAGCGGCGTCGCGAAGCGGCACCAGTACGGCGACATTTTTGCCTGAAGGCGGCGGCGCCGACAGGACCGCTTTGTCGACGCCCGCTTTCGCCACGGCCTCATCGAGATACGCGCCACGCGTCAGCTGATACCAAAGCCGGTAGGCTCGGTTGCGAAGCTTGGTGGTCCATTTCGGCGGCGGCTCAGGGATCCACCAGGTGCCGGCCCAGTGATGGATCGAAAGCGCCGCCGTGTCGTCGTCGGCCTCGCGCGCGGCGCTGCCGGCCGACATCACCGGCGTGAACAGGCCGGAAGGGTGAATGGCGAAGGCCGCCTGGTCGTCGTAATCGCGCTGGGCGGAGGTCAGCAGGCAAGGACCCGTGGCGTCGAGCACGTCCTTGGCGCCGGCGAGACCGGGCATCATCGACAGGAGATGCAGCCAGAACGGATGACCGGGCGGGCTCGCTATCGTCCCGTTGAACAGGAGATAGGGCAGGCCCCGGAATTCCATCTGGACGGCCGAATGCGAAGCCGGCTCCTTGCACAGCACGATCCGGGTCTCGTTCATGACCGGATCGAAGGGCGCGACGCATTCGCAATCGATGTCGGCGTAGACCCCGCCAAAATGATGCAGAAGCATGTAGCGGGCCGCATCCGACCGCTCCACGCCGTTTGGGTACGTGCAGAACACCGGCAGGAAATCCGGGTAGTGCTCGGCAACGAAGTCGAGCAGCATCCGGTCGCTCCAGAACATCACCGTCCAGCGTGGATTGTGCCGCTTCCAGCTGTCGGCATACGCCTGGAAGCGCGCGGGGACACGGTCGGTCTTCCACGTCTGGTGCAGGATTGCTGGAATCATGCGGCGGGGCCGTCTGGTCCAAGCCCGTCGCGGACGGCGTCGCGGATCGCTTGCAGGCCGAACCTTGCCCATGCCGCCTGATGCGCGCGAAGGCGTTGCCGCGCCCGGCGTTCGGGGTCGAGACAGAGTCCGATGGCCATCTCGGCAAGCGTCTCGTCGGTGTCAGCCAGCAGCACCTCGTCGTTCTCGACCAGGTCCAGGCCCTCGGCCGCGATCGGCGTGGCGATCACCGGTACGCCCGCGGCCATTGCTTCCAGGATCTTGATGCGTGTGCCGCCACCCGCCGTCAGCGGAACGACGGTGAGATGCGCGCTGGACAAGAGTGGCGCCACGTCGGCGGGATCTTCGATGAGCTCCACACCAGGCAATCTGGCCAGTGCCTGCACGGCCGGTCTTGGCGTGCGTCCAGCCAGGACAAGCCTGGCATCCGGCAGGGCGTGTCGGATACGGGGAAATATGACACTGGCCAATCGCTGTGCGGCATCGACGTTTGGCGGGTAGGCGAGATGGCCGATGAACACGATCACCGGAAAGCCGTTGCCGGTCGACGGCTCGGCAGGCAGGTGCGTGGGAACATCGCTGGCTTGCGGAATTCCGTTCGGAACCACGTGGATCGGAATCTTGTGCCGGGAAAGCCTCATCAGCTTCTGGCGATCCAGGTTCGAGCAGACCCATACCCTGTCGACAAGGGACAGCGCTTTTCTTTCAAGGAACCTGACGCCGAATGCCGCCGCGGTTCGCTTGGCACTGAGACGCCTGATCTGTGCTGCAAGGTCGGACTCGACATTGTGCATGTCGAGAATGAGCTGCGCCGCCAGCGGGCGCAGCGGCCGCAGCAGCTTGAACAGGCCGACGCCCTCGACAATGATGGTGTCAGGGCGGAATTCACGGGCGAGCGCCTCAAGCCGCGCCAGGGCGGAACGCGGTATGCGATTCTCCGCCCTGGTGCGCCACCACCCGACCGAGGCCGTGCGGGGCTCTCCCTCGGTCGAAAGGCCCTCGACGCGGATCAATGGATCAGCCGCATTCCCCGCGAACTTCGGCTTCACCGAAACCAGGCACACCGGCCCGAACCTGGCGGCTGCGTCGGCGTTGCGGTAGTTTCTCAGATCCGAACCTGAAGTTGGCGGAAAGGCCGGGTCGTACGACACGATCAGCGTGCGTCTTTCCCTGTCCCTCCTGGCATCCAACCGATGGCCAGGCCGCTCCACCATGGCCCCGGCATGAATTCGGGTACGATATTGCAATGTCTTCCAACTCCCGCCAAGGGTCTTGTGGGCGCGAACGGCACGCATCATGCGCATCGCAGCCCCGTATCGCTTGTGCTTGAGGAGCTGTCTGGAAATCCGCTGCGCGATCCAGGCTTTCCTCCATTGCAGAACGTCTTTAGCAATGCCTAAACCGGCAAGCTTGTCCAGTTCCAGTGCTATCGCGAGAAATGTGGCTCGGGGGGTCTGGACGAATCGCTGCGCCATTCTCGCTTCGTCATGGTGATAGAGAAGCACCGGTGCGGGGGTCGTCGCCACGTCGGAGCGGGCAAGCAGGGCTGCCCAATAGCAAGTATCCTCATCGAGACCAGCGGTTTCGGGAAAGCTGATGGCGGCCGTCGCCGCGGCTGCGACCAATGCGCTTCCCACGGCGATCGGCCACGCCTCGTTGAGAAGGTAGCGTCGGGCATTCAGGGCCCGATCGCTTGTATATCCATGTGGAGCCTTGAGCTTATCCGGCCGGCCCGCGGTGCGTCGAATGCTGGATCCGATCGACAGGCCGGCTCCGGGATTGCTCACAAGCGCCTCACGCAACAGCCCCAAGCCTCCCGCGATCACCTCGTCGTCGGCATCGAGGAAGAACAGGAACTTGCCCTTGGCACGCGCCATACCGGCGTTGCGGGCGGCGCCGGCGCTGCCAAGCCGCATGCTGAGGACCTGCAGCGGCAATTCATATTCGCGGGCGCTTTGGATCGAGATAGCGGCGGTCTGATCGTTGGATCCATCGTCGACCAGAAAGATCTCACCGATGAGGTCTCTGTCCGGCACAAGGCTGCGCAGGGTCGCGTCGATCGTCGCGGCCGCATTCCTTGCGGGGATGACGATGCTGATGTCCGGTCGCGCGCCGTCCGGGATACTCATGGGGGCTGGATACTCATGCGGACTGGATACTCATGCGGGCTGGATACTCACGGGGGCTCGAAGAAGCCACGGTTCAGTATGCGGTCATAATGGTATTTGAACGGCGAGACCGCGCGAAGCGAGAGACTAGCGAGGCCCTCGATGGGCGACGGATCGACGTCGAATGGTGAATGGTCCTTCAGCCAGCTGTAGGACGAACCATCCTTGAGCATGGACGGGCTGCCAACGACATAGCCCCCAAGCGCCTTCACGTGGCCGATCCGGCGCATGCCGGCATAGAGGCTGGACGAAGCCGTCGGGTCGCGCGTCCTGAGATAGACATGAAACCCGTTCGGCGATCTTGCAATCGGCGTGCGACTTAAAAGGGCCTCGTGCTTGCTCGACCAGCTCAGATAGGTCGCGGCATCATCGAAATCCAAGATAAGAAGGTTGGAGAACCCTCCAAGGATTCCGACATTTCCGGCAAACTTACGGAACCAGCGCCGGATGTCGTCGCCGGTTGGCGGCTTCTGCGACAGATGAAAGGCAACCGATTGGAACGCCAACTCTTTCAGGTCCCTTCGACGGGACTGCAAATGTAGGGGATGGTACTCCATTGCCTGGAGATCGAGATGCTTGCCCCCGGCACACAACGGCACGCAGATGTAGCCCTTGGCCAAGAGCCGGATTGCATATTCGGTTTCAGTTACAGGCTGCATCCCCGAGTGTTCCGCGGTCGCACCGTGCGTCCAATCTTCCTTAGTCGTACTGGGTGCCGTCAAGCGCCGGGCGGGATACTTGGTCGTGTATTTGCGGACATTTCAGAGAAAAGCATGCTTCATGCGCTGTCATCGCCTCGACCAGGCCAGCCAGCGCGCCGCCAGACGCCTGCGCAAGCTTGTGAACCGCGTTCGCCGGTAGGCGTCGCCCGCCATCTTGATGCCTTGGGCCTGCGTCGGGAAGGGGTGGATCACGTCGGCCAGTGCATGCAATCCGATGCCTGACCGGATGGCGAGCGTCACCGCGTTGATCATCTCGCCGGCGTGGGCGGCGACCACCGTCGCGCCGAGGATGCGGTCGGACCCCTCCCTGACATGGATCTTGACGAATCCCTCTTCCTCGCCGTCCATCACGGCACGGGCGACATCGTGCATCAGCACCGTATAGGTCTTGACCGGAATGCCGTTCCGACGGGCCTCCACCGGATAGAGACCGACATGGGCGATCTCCGGATCGGTATAGGTGCACCAGGGAACGACAAGTTCGCTGAGCCTTTCCCGGCCGCGAAACAGCGCATTGCGCACGACAATGCGGGCGGTCGCTTCGGCGGTATGGGTGAACTTGTATTCGAGGCACACATCGCCCGCCGCGTAGATGTGCGGATTTGTCGTTCTCAGGTGATCGTCCACCTTGATGCCGTTGACGTCATACACCACGCCGGCATTTTCCAGGTCGAGATCGTCGACATTGGGCGAACGGCCGACGCCGGTGATGATCTCGTCGACGGAAATGGTCGTCACGTCGCCGTCCCGCATCAGGTCGGCGAGCTTCTTGCCGCCCTTTGTCCGCACCGCCACCACTTCGGTGTTCAGCCGGACCTCGACCCCCTCGCGCGCCAGCGCGTCCGAAAGGATTTGCGCGGCGTCGCGTTCCTCGCCCGGCAGGAACATCGGATCGCTCTGCGCCAGGATGACCTTGGCACCGAGCAGGCAGAAGGCCTGCGCCGTCTCGCAGCCGAGCGGCCCGCCGCCGATGACCAGGAGCCGTGGCGGGCACTTCGTGAGATCGAACATGGTTTCGTTGTTGAGATAGCCGGCCTCGGCAAGCCCCGGAATCGCCGGCCCGCTTGGATGCGCACCTGTCGCGATCAAAGCCTTTCTGAACCGCAGCGTCTTGCCGGCGACCAGCACCGTGTCCGTGCCGGCGAAGCGTGCCTCACCGAAATAGAGGTCGATGCCTTGCGAAGCGATGGCAACGGCCGAATCGGCGCGGCTGATCCGCTCCCGGATCTGCCGCATCCGCATCATGGCGCGTTCGAAGTCGACGTGCAGACGCTCCGGCGTGTCGCCGCCGAAATTCTCGGCGTCGCGCATGTCGGCATAGAGCCTGGCCGTACGGATGATCGACTTCGACGGCACCCCGCCGACATTGACGCACGCACCGCCGATCAGCCCGCGCTCGATCAGCGCGACCTTGGCGCCAAGGCTCGCGGCGTCGCGCGCGGCGGTCAGTCCGGCAGGCCCGGCGCCGATGACGACGAGATTGTACGGACCGTCCGGCTCCGGGTTCTTCCAGCGCGGCGGATGCGCGCCCCGGATCAGCTCGACATCGTTGCGGTCGACCGGGAAGGCGGCGGCTTTGGTCCGTTCATGCGACATCGCGGCCCCCAGGCTCGGGGCTTGCGAGCTGCGACAGCCATCCGCCGGTGAAACCGGCCTTGTCCAGGCCGCGACGGATGTGAGGATTGGACCGCATTAACTCCCAGATCAGACGCGAGCGGTGGTTCTCGATCATCATGACCACGATGCCTTGGTCCAGCCCATAATGGCCTTCCGAGATCCAACCGTTGCGGCCGAATTTTCGCCGGCTGGCCAATGTCGGATTGAAGCCGCTCGGCAGCCGGAAATTGTCGATCACCTGCGGATAGCGGTCGCCGAGATGGCGCAAGGCAGCCAGGCAAATGTCAGGCGCGAAGGGCAGCGACGCCGGATAGGACCATGGCGCGATCGTCCCGTCATCCGGCCCGAAAGGCGCCCCACGCGCGGCATATCCGGAAAACCGATGACGCCGTCGCTCCACGCTGGCGCGGAAGCCGCCCGGTCCATCCCCGGCCGACAGTCCCCACAGGTTCTCGCCATAGCCGTCGAAGCCATAGGGGTTGTGCCGGGCATAGTCGCGGTGAAGGTAGGTCGAACGGCGGCTGTTCTCGAAATAGTCGGAATTCTTCTCGCGCATGAAGGCATCGCGGATGCCGGCGAAATCGATCCAGGCATGCGAGAACTGATGCATGAACAGCGGTCCGCCATAGAGCACGTCATGGCCATAGATGTTTTCCCACTGGTAGGTCGCCGTCCAGCCTTCATAGCAGTCGTCCGACGTCGGGCTGTCCGGCGAGGCCATCGACAGCACATAGAGGATCGTCGCCTCGTTGTAGCCTTCCCAGCCATAGTGCAGAAAGCCGCTCCTGGGCTTCCAGCCTTGCCGCAAGGTCGGACTGCTGCCTTGCGCCCAGCGCCAGTCGACGCGCCGGTAGAGCGCCTCGGCCAGCTGGCGGATTTCGGTTTCCTTCTCATCCCTGCCGGCGAAATAGGCGCTCGCCACCAGGAAGCCGGCGATCAGCAGGGCGGTGTCGACCATCGACAGCTCGCAGCGCCAGACCCGCAGCCCGGTTCGCATATCGAGGAAGTGGTAGTAAAAGCCCTTGTGGCCGGTGACGTCGTCGCCGCTGCCTTGCGGGCTGGCCGAGAAGAAACGCAGCGCGGCGAGGGTAAGCTCCACTGCCGCCTCGCGCGTCATCCAGCCGCGCTCGACGCCGATCGGATAGCAGGACAGCGCGAAGCCGACGACCGCGATGCTGGCCGGCGAATTCGGCCGTGACGTGTCGGCAACCAGGCCGTTGTCGGGTTTCACATTCTCCAGGAAATAGCCGAAGGCGGCGCGCTGATAGCGATCCAGAAGCTCGTCATCGGACAGCGTGGCGGGATATGCTTCAGGCAAACGATGCAAACTCCGGCCAGATGGTCGCGGCTCCCGTCGATCGCGCTTCATCGGCACGGCGGCCGTGGGTCATCGCCCCTGCCGGGCTGTCTCGTCGCATCATGGCTTCCCGCAACGCTGTTATGTCATCACCGTCCATCCGGACCTCAGCCACTATACGCCTGTCCAGCTCCGTTCGTTGCTCCGTCACGCGGAATTGTAGTTGGATCTGGCAGAGGCGGGAGCCCCCGGCTGGTTAATAGGTAGCGCGGCCGCCGGAGACATCGAACACCGCAGCCGTCGTGAACGAGCACTCCTCTGAGGCGATCCAGCAGATCAGTGCCGCCACTTCCTCGACCTCGCCGAAGCGCGCCATCGGTATCTTGGACAGCATGAAATCGATGTGCTCCTGGCTCATCTGCTTGAAGATCGCTGTGCGCACGGCCGCCGGCGTCACGCAATTGACCGTTATCTTGGTCTTGGCCAATTCCTTGCCGAGCGACTTGGTCAGGCCGATCACCGCTGCTTTCGACGTGCTGTAGGCGGAGGCGTTGGGATTGCCTTCCTTGCCGGCGATCGAGGCGATGTTGACGATGCGGCCATAGTCGCGTTCGAGCATGTGCGCGACGAGCGCCTTGTTGCAGTAGAAGACGCCGTTGATGTTGATGTCGATGACCTTCTGCCAATCCTCCGTCGAATAGGACCAGGTCGTCATGTTCGGCCCGGTGATGGCCGCGCTGGTGACCAGGATGTCGACCCCGCCAAGGGCTTCGATCGTCCGCGCCGTGGCGGCTTCAACACCCTTCGCATCGGCAACGTCCAACGTCACGCCGTGCAGGCCGGCAACAACGGCTTTGGCCTGATCGATCTGGGCCGGATCGCGATCCCAGACGCTGACGCGCCCGCCTTCGCCGACGATCCTTTGCGCCACCGCCAGGCCGATGCCCGAGGCCCCGCCGGTGATGACCGCCGACCGGCCGGCGAAACGTCCCGCAAAATGCATAGGCATTTGATTGTCCTCTTTCCGTGACCGATGCAACCGGCCGCCTCACCCTAGGTGGACTGTGAAGTCGCCGGCAGGCAAGTTCAAGCCGGCATGTGGGGCGATCGTCTGGGCCAATCCCGAAGCAGCGCGGACCCCATCGATCTCTCGGCAATCGCCCGGCTGTAAGACAAGGTGACCGGATTTGCCCCGGATTTGCCATTGAGCAAGGGGTGCGATAGGTTATATTGCACTGCACAATGGAGACGCTGTTTATTGTACGCCCCTGTTTGCGGATATGCCGGCCGGCTTTCGGCCTGCCGGGCTTGGTGGTCTCTGGCTGGCCGGTCTTGGGTCGTGTCGACGGGACTCTGAGATGAAGATTCCCAAGTCCCTGCTGGTCGATCCCGAAAAGAATTCCGCCTATGGCGCCTTTGCCGTTGCCGTCTCGATCTGGGCGTTCTCCTATTCCGTCATATTCGGCCAGGTGCTGATCCTGGCCTACTACGCCGTCTGGCTTCCGCTCATCCTGGTCGACTACCGGCGCTTCCTACGGCAGCTGTCCAGCGCCTGGCTGCCGCTGCTGTTCGCGGCCTATGTCTGCTTCTCCGTCTTCTGGTCGCAGGCGCCCGGCACCACCGCAAGGACGGCGATCCAGTACCTTTCCCACATTGCCTGCGCCTATGTCGCGGCGCGCACCGTCAGCGCGCGCACCCTGACGCTGGGCGCCCTGATCGGGATATTCTTCGTCCTGCTCTATTCACTCAAGGTCGGGGGCTATTCCGAAGACGTCCTCGACGGCACCTACAATTTCGTCGGCGCCTTCGCGTCCAAGAACCAGATCGGTTTTGTCGGCTCGCTCGGCATCTATTTCTCCGTTGTGTTCCTCGCCTTCCTGCGGCGTGGCCGGCTCAGCTTCATCCTGACGGTGCCCGTCGTGCTGTTGTCGGCCTATGTGCTGGTCGTCTCGCATTCCGCCACCTCGATGGCCTCGATACCGGCGGTCCTGGCGCTGATTGCACTGCTTGCCATGAGCAAACTCTTGTCGCGGCGCTATCGCCGCGTGATCTTCCTGGTCGGTGCCGGCATGATCGTCGTGGTGGCTGTGGTGGCGCTCAATCTGGGGCTCATGGACTTCGTGCTTGGCATCTTCGGCAAGGATTCGACGCTCACCGGGCGGACCTATCTCTGGGAACAGGGCTGGGATGCCGCTCAGCGGTCGCCGATCCTCGGCGTCGGTTATGCCGCCTATTGGGTGCAGGGATTTGCCGAGGCCGAACGGCTGTGGAACGAATTCTACATCACCACCCGCACCGGCTTCCATTTCCACAGCACCTATATCGAGGCGCTTGTCGAACTCGGCTTCACCGGTGCGACGATGGTGTCGCTGATCTTGCTGCGCACGCTTTACGGCCACGTCTCGATGGTGATCTTCAAGGCATGGCAGGCCGAATCGGTGGTTCTCTTCGGCGTGATGGTGCTGCTGCTGATCCGCTCCTTCGTCGAGGTCGAGATCCTCAACCCCTACATCATGGGTTCCTTCCTGATGTATTTCAGCTATTTCAAGCTGGCACGGCTGCCCGTTACCGGCACGCGGCGGTGGGGGGCCTTCGAGCCGGCGGATGCGAACAGGGGCGAGGCCGAATGGCCGCGGCACGCCGGCCGTCCGGCGACTGCCGACCCTACGTGAGCCAACGCACCTTGCCCAAAAGGGCGTAGCGATTTTGGGCAACGATGCATCGAAAATCGCACTACCAAAGAAAGTCGCACCAACAAAAACCTCCGCCAGGAAGGCCCGACGGAGGTTTTGCGATTGGGGATCGAAGGCGCTGGATCGCGCCAAACCTGGCGTGCCTATTGGCTGGCCAGCGGCGCCAGCTTGACCTTGATCACATCGCCGGGCAGCACTTGCGTTTCTTCCTTCGCCGCGATCTCGCTGGTCTTGCCCTCGACATTGCGCACCAGTGAATAGAGCAGGGTGGGCTGCTGGTCGTTGGTGATGGCCGCCGTCATCGCTGGATCGGTGGCCTGGGCTATCAGGCCTTTCTGCATATTCACCTTCAGCGCGGCCTCGTTCAGGTCGGCTTCGGTCTGCTGCCGGTCGGCGGCGAGGCTCGAACTCAACGTGTTCTGGGCATCGATGGCGTCCTGCGTCGCCTTGCTGATTGCCTGCTTGGCGGTGAGGATGGCTGTCTCGTAGTCGAGGATCTTGCCCTGCAGGTCGGTGACGGACTGCTGCGAATCCAGAAGTCTCGCATTGGCGACCAAGCCCTTCTGGGCCAATGGACCGATGCTGGCGAGCTGCTGCTGCGCAAGGTCGACCTGCTTCTGCTGGTTGACGATCTTCTTTTGCAGCGATTCGATTTCGGCCTGCAGGACACCCTTGAGATCGTCGAGCGCCTCGAGCTTCAGCTTCAGCGCCTTCTGGTCGGCCGTCAGGATCGTCATCTCGTCGGCGACGATGGTCGGCAGCCGTGGATCGCCCTCGACCTCCTTCGGTGCCTCGAAGCTCGTCTTGCCCGCAAGGTCGGCATCGATGCGGGCGCGCCTGACGAGCAGCCGGACACGCTGGTCGTCGGAGATGTCGAAGTTGCCCTTGGCGGTGACCAGGTCCTTGCCGAGCTGCGGGCCGTAGTCCGCGGTGCGCCGGATGCCGCCGGCGACGCTGATCGCTTTCAGCACCGTCAGATCGGGCACGTAGGGAAACTGACCGGGGTTCTGCACTTCGCCCGAAATGTAGAACGGCCGGAACTGCGCCATTTCGACCGAGGCTTCGGGCTTGTCCGACAGAGCGAGCTTACGCTGCAGCGCCTCGCCGATAGCCGCCGCGACTTCCGCCGTGGTCTTGCCGGCCGCCGGCAACTCGCCGACGAAAGGCACCGACAGCGTGCCGCTAGGGCCGACCGTGTATTGGCCATTGACCGCCGTCCAGTCCCTGAATGTGCCTTCGACGGTCTGCCACTCCGCGATGCGGATGGTGAGCTTGTCCTGCGAGCCGAGATGGTATTCGTCGGCGGTTGCGAGTTGGGGAAAAGCGAGCGACAACGCAAGGCATGTGGCCATGAGCCGCGAGCGGCCGGAGAGTGGGCCGCTGCCAAAGGCTTCGAACATGTCTGTCTTCAAGTGAACGTTCCGATCCGTTTTAGCCCCATCGCCCGATGAGCTTGCCGCCGGATGTTTGGTATCGGCCGGCCGGTCAGTAAGAACCGCGTGACATCCAAACGGCCGGCACGGTCCTGATGATGATGCGAACGTCTTCGAACAGCGACCAGTTC
The DNA here is from genome assembly GCF_020165735.1 of Mesorhizobium sp. B283B1A. NCBI lineage: Bacteria > Pseudomonadati > Pseudomonadota > Alphaproteobacteria > Hyphomicrobiales > Phyllobacteriaceae > Mesorhizobium > Mesorhizobium sp. B283B1A. The sequence continues at coordinate 43,240 of NZ_JAIUIQ010000020.1, read as the reverse complement.
TCGACATAGTGACGATCGAACGCGACGCGGCTGTCATAGGAGACGTCGTTGCGGCCGCTGACCTGCCACAGGCCGGTCAGGCCGGGACGCGACTTCAGATAATAAACGGCGGCGCTGCCGTAGATTTCCAGCTCGTCGCGCACAACGGGGCGGGGCCCGACAAGGCTCATGTCGCCCTGCAGGATGTTGATGATCTGCGGCAATTCATCGAGGCTGAGTTTCCTCAACACCGCTCCGACGCGCGTGACGCGCGGATCGCTCTTCAGCTTGCGGGTCGCAATCCATTCCGCGTTGGCTTCCGGATTGGTGGCCAGATAGGCGGCCAGCACCTTGTCGCCATCCGGAACCATGGTCCGGAACTTCAGGCACGGGAAAACCCGGCCGCCGCGGCCGATTCGCCGGTGACCGTAGAAAACCGATCCGCCGTCGGATAATTTGACGAGCAGCGCTATCATGACGAACAGCGGGCTGAGAGCGATTAGTCCCGCCAGCGAACCGATAATATCGAAACTTCGCTTCATGAGGCCGCCGATCGGCGGCGGAAAATCGGTGTCAGCCTGCGAAAAGTCCGCCGTGGCCGACTTGGCAATATCCCTCATGCCGTAACTCCATGCGTTGAACGAATGGTTCACCACACGATACCAAAAAAATGTTGCAGCGCAACACACAATTTCCCAGCCCATTGAAATAGTCACGTCATGAATTGACCAAATAATAAGCTCGCAATGCACATTTTTCAGGATGCATAGCACATTTGTGACAATAAATGGGCAAGTGGAAAAAATGCCGACGTTTTTGAGGCGAATTTTGGGCAGGACGTTCTCCGCGGCCCAGAGTGATGCACATGAGTGCTTTAGAAGGCCCCTAAGATCACGACTATTAACATAAAATACTACTTAACATTACGGATTGTACTAAAAAACGTCAACCGCCTCTGGTTGAGTAAAGTGCGGTCGTGTGCGTTGCAGCATGGCAGAGTCGAACGCGAAAGCTCAATGAAAAATATGTGCGGTTGCCCTTGCCGCCTTCTGCTCGCCTTAATAGAATTGCAAATTATACCTGTCAGAGTAGCGACAGGTTGAAAGGCCGGAAGCAACCGGTCGACGGCGGGTGGTTTAACAAGCCCGCATAACAAGGGACGGCGCTCGGGTGGGGCAATTGTTGGATATAACCCGAGCCGGTTTATGGGCTGTTGGGTATGTCGCTTCCAAAATTCATCGTTGGGATGATTTTCGCACTTGCGATCGTCGTCGGCTGGTCCTGGATTGACGGCGTTTCGCTGGGCACGACCCTGCTGCGCGTCATCATTTGCGCCGTGGTCATCCAGGCCGGGTATTTCGCCATCATTTATGTCATGGTTGCCAGGAGCGCGCCGACGCCGGCCGACAGGCTACGCGAAGCCGAAAGAAAGCTGAACTCGCCCGAAGTAGAAGGCGAGAAGCTGGGCAGTGCCCGGCGAGGCCTGCACTAATTCCAACGCGCGGCATCGCCCGGCCTCAGGCCACATGGGCCGGTTCGGTCTCCGACTGCTCTCCCGAGAGCATCCTGGACAAACGGCTTGCCGGCTTCGCCTTCAAGCGCTGATACTGCCCGACTTCCACGACACGGCCGTCTTCCATCGCCACCACCCAGTCGGCGAAGGCGATCATCGACGGCCGGTGGGCGATGGTCAGGATCGTCACCGCGCCGCGCAACCCGTCGATCGACCTGGCGATCAGCGACTGGTTCTGCCAGTCGAGCGCGCTGGTCGCCTCGTCGAGGATGAGCAGTGACGGCTTGCGCAGCAGCGCCCGCGCTAGTGCGATGCGCTGGCGCTCGCCGCCCGAAAGCCGCACGCCCCGGTCGCCGACCACTGTATCGAGCCTATGGTCGAGCCGCTCGACGAACTCGCCGGCATGCGCGGCGCGCAGCGCGGTCCACAGATCATCGTCGCTGGCCTGCGGCGCGGCAAGACGCAGGTTCGCCGCGATCGTATCATGCAGCAGGAACACGTCCTGCGGCACATAAGCCACCTGATCGCGCCATCGGCGTCGATTGGCGGCGTCGATCTCGACGCCGTCGACCAGGATCTTGCCGGCGGTCGGTTCGAGCAGGCCAAGCAGCATGTCGGCGATCGTGCTCTTGCCTGATCCGGAAGGGCCGATCAGGGCGGTGACCTTGCCGGCCGGAAGGCCGAAGGTGATGTCGCTTACCACCGCCTTGCCGGCGCCGTCGTCATAGGCGCCGTCGTCATAGGCGAAGGAAACGCCACGGATGTTCAGCCCCGTATCGAGTGCCAGCTTGCCTGCATCTTCGACCGCCGCATGGCCCGGTTCGCGCTCGGCGTCGAAACGTGCCTGCAGGCTGCGCATTGCCGTGTAGGCGGGCAGGTTGATCAGCACCTGCTGGGCCTGCGTCTGCATGTCCATGAAGCGTGGCGCGATGCGCATGAAAACCAGCAGCAGCACGACGATCTCGGCAAGCGAGAGGTTGAAGCGGACCAGCGCCACGTAGATGAACAGGCTCAAGCCGACGACGCTCGTGACCTGGAACACGGCGGTGCCGATCGAGCTGTTGCGGACATAGTCGATGTTGTCGGCCTTCATCTTTTCGAGCGTTGCCTGCAGCTGCGCGAAATAGCTGGCTTCGACGTTCAAGCTCTTGGCCACCTTGATGCCGCCGAGGAATTCCGAGACCGTCCGGTACTGATCCTGGCGATTGCTTGTCAGCACGCGCCCAAAGGCGGTGGCGCGCGAGCGAAACGGCTGCAACGCCACGAACATCACGATACCGATAGCGATCGCAAACGCCGTCATGACCGGCGAGATGAACATGGAGATCACGAGGTAGCCCACCAGCAGCACGGCGATCTGCACCAGCATCAGCAGCGAGAAAGCGGCCCCCTGGACACGGTCGATGTCGCCGGTCAGGGCATGGTCGAGGTCTGAGCCGCGCATGCGCGAAAACACGCCCCAGCGCGCCTTGCCGATGCTCTCGAACAGGTTCATGCGCAAGCGGTTGATGAAATCGAACAGAAGCCTGGCCATGTAGACCGACTTGAAGCGGTTGAACGCCGCCTGCGCGGCAACAAGCCCGACCAGCGCAACCAGCACCGTCGTCAGCTGCAACGTCCCGCCTGGCACCAGCCAGCGCACGAAATCGATGTTCGGCAACCGCACCGCGAAATCCTGGTCGGCCCGCCCGACCAGATGCAGCAGCGGTACAAGCAGCAGGATGGAGATGCCTTCGGTCAGGCTGCCGAGCACCAGGAACAGCAGCGCCGTCCAGGTCCGCCGTCCGCCGATCTGCGCGATCACGGCGCCGAAGGCGGCGACGTCGCGAAACAGCGACAGACGAAAGACCGATGACCTAGACATCTTCAGCCAGTTCTCTCTCAAGCAGCGCCACAGCCTCCCCGATCCTGTCGAGACCGGCCGGAACTTCCAGCCTGCACACGCCGACATGGTTAGCGATTGCTGAACATTGGCGAAGATGCATCGCCGCGAAGTCGCCGGAGAGCGCGGCGCGGCCGAACCGGGTGACGTAGGAGAATTTGATGATGGCCGGCAAGGCGGCGATGGCGGGCAAGGGCGTCAGCGCGGCCCTTTGGCCGCGCTCGAGGACATAGATTCCGGCCGCCGGCACCATGCTGCCGGAAAAGGCGCCGTGCAGGCGATGTTGCATCTTGTCGATCGCCGGATGGACTTGCGGCCGCACCTCGGCTTGCCCAAGCGGGATTGCGGCCGCGGCGTCGGCCGCCAGCTTGATCTGCGGAAAGCCCGGCACGATCATCGGCCGGCCCGGGTTGGTGAGATCGAGTGCCACGACGTCATCGGTAAGCAGTTCATGACCGGCCCGGATCAGCGCGCTTGCCGTCGTCGATTTGCCGGCGCCCTTGTCGCCCATGAAGATGGCGCCCTTGCCGGCAACCGCGATGGCGCTGGCATGCAGGACGAGCAGGCCGCGCCGATGCAGCAGCAGCGCCATCACCGGCCCGAGCAGCGGGAAGGCAAGCAGCGCGTCGTCGACGCCAGGCGCCGGTTCGACATCGATGCGGCGGCCGCCGCTGATCAGGAACGCGCCGACGGCATGCCATGCCAGATATTGCCGGTCCGGCTCGAAGCGGAAGGTGGTCGCGGCCTGCGGCGAAGGTTTTGGCATATCGATTGCGCCGACGGCGATCATTATGTCCGCCGCGGCCGGCTCCACCGGCTCCAGTTCGGGCAACGCCACGTCGGACGCGACCGTCAGCCCATAGGCTCGGTAGAAGTGGCGTTGCCTCTCCGGCACGCCCGCCACGGCGGGATGGTGTGGGGCGAGGGGGAGTGGCCCATTGCGAGGCATCATGCGGCACTCCCGCCCTGTTGCACCTGCCGCAGCCACAGCGACAGCGACGCCGAGCGCCAGACATACTGGACGTCGAGCGGTGCCGCCTGATCCGGCTGGCGCAGCAGCCGCGCATAGGCGGCACTCACCTGGGGCAGGTTGACGTAGGGTGCGATGCGATACGTGTCCGAAACCAGCAACTGCTCCAGCAGATCACGGTGGTTGCGCACCATGCCGTTGACCAGATTGGCGGTGAAATCGATCTTGTCGCGCCGCCACTGGACCGCCGGCGGCAGGATCCCTTCCATGGCTCGGCGCAGCACGGAGCGGCCAAAGCCGTGGCTGAGCTTCTCCTCGCCCGGCAGCCCCAGGCAGAACTCGACCAGCGGCTTGTCCCAGAACGGATAGCGCGGCTCGACGCCGAAATTGGCGGCGGCTTTGTCGAGAACCTCGAAGGAATGCGGGACATAGCCGTTCGACAGGATCCAGCGGTGGCTCAAGGCGTCGCTGGCCTGGACGCCGCGCGGCATGTACCCGGCCCGGTGAAAACGGTCGATGAGTTCGGTCCGCCTGGCCAGGTCCGGATTGACCAGGTCGCGCCAGCTTCGGCCACGCGTTGGCGTGGACCCGCGTATCTTGTTCAGCGTCCGGTTTGCCAGCTGTCTCAGTTTGGCGATCCGCCAGGCCGGCCCATAGAGGGTCAGGAACTGGAAATAAAGGCCGAGCGTGCTGTCGCCATAGGTGTTGGAAGCACTGCGGATCTCGCGCCAGAGGTCCAGCCATCTGCCGCCATTGGCCAGCTCGTGCAGATGGCCATGGCCCTGTGAGACGACCTCGTCGCCGCCATGGCCGTCGAGCAGCACCTTGATCCCCTTGGCGCCAGCCGTCCTGTAGATGCCGCGGGTCAGAGTCAGGCCCGGCGCCAGAAAGGTGCCTTCCTGCTCCTCCAGCACCCGTTCGAATTCAGCGAAGGGCGCATAATCGCCGACCGCGATCAGCGTCGGGTCGACCTTCTGCTGGTCGAGCACGGCGTCGATGAAGGGGCGTTCGTCCATCGACGACCCTTTCTCGAAGATCAGCGAGAAGGTCGGCAGCCTTGGCTTGCGTTCGGCGGCGTTCCGCAGGCCGGCCACGCAGGCGATCGAGGAGGAATCGAGACCGCCGCTCAGCATCGCGCCGATCGACGATGTCCCCCGCATGCGGTTGCGCACCGATTGCGAGAACAGATGGGCGAATTCCTCCGCCGCATCCGACCGCGGCGGCCGCGAAGACGGCTCGATCTGCCAGTACCGCCGCAGCACCACCTGCCTAGCGCTGACGGTGAGGCTGTGACGGGCCGGCAGGCTGAAAATATCGCTGTAGGGCGTCGACTGCGGGTCGTCGGGAAGCCCGGCCAGGAATCCCGAAATCCGGTGTTCGCTGATGCGCGCGCCGACCCCGTCCAGGCCAAGCATCGGCCCGATCTCGGAGGCAAAGGCAAAGCGCCGGTCCGCCGCGTGGTAGTAGAATGGCTTGACCCCGAAATGGTCACGCGCGCAAAACAACAGCTGCCGTTCGGCATCCCAGATGGCAAAGGCGAAGTCGCCTTGCAGATGCTGGGGGCAGGCTTCGCCCCAGCGCAGATAGGCCCGCATCAGCAGCATCGCGTCGGCGACCGAGCTGTCCCGTATGCCGAGCCTGGCGAGCAATTCGTCGCGGTTGTCCAGCCGGCAGTCGGCGGTGATGGCCAGCTTGCCGCCAGCCACGGTCAGCGGGCCGGGGCCGGCTTCATCCAATGTGTTGAGCCAGGCGTGGCCAAGGGCAATGCCGGAGTCCAGCCACCACGAGCTGCCGTCGGGGCCGCGATGGCGCATGCGTGCCAGCATCTGCTGGATGTCGGTCGCCGCGTCCGCCGGCGCGGATCCGCGGGCCGCGAGTGCGTGTTCCTGTCGCAGCAGGATTCCGGCCACGCCGCTCATCGGCTGCCGTGGTCGACCATATGAGCGAAACCGTCGACGGATCCGCCGAGCACGATATGGTTGTCGCTAATCAGCCAGGCATGCGCTTTCAACTGCTCGCCCGTGCCGCGTTCGACGCCGATGCGGATATTCGAGGCATTGCCTTGGCGCGCGAGAATGTATTGGCCCGAAAGCGCCTGGGTGAGGCACGTGGCGCGCGGCACGAACCGTGCCGCCGCGGCAACCCCCCAGGCGACGAGCCGCAACTCGCCCATGCTGGCGCACTGGTGCGCGTTGAGCCGGGTCACCATGGCGCGAACACGGTTGTACGAGAACAATGTCAGCCCCAGCCGGACAACCGCGACCACCACCAGGCATCGGCAAAGGAAAAGCGCTTCCGAGCCGCTCAGTGAGAGAATTCTGGCTAGGCTCCGCCGGCCTGGCCGACTTTTCGCCTGCCTGGGGCTCTTTTCCGTCGCAGGTCTTTGCCGCGAAACCATGGCCTTTTGCGAAACCTGCCTAGACAAGTGCCTCATGCTGCAGCCTCGCAAGCCCGTTTTCGGCCAGCCCCTTCAGCAATGCGTCGACGTCGGCCTTGCAGCGCTCGGCGTCGACATTATAGGACGCAAGCACGGCGCTACGGATATCGGCGATCGACTTCGGCTCCTGGATCAACTCCCAGATGAACGCGCCGACGCCGTTGAGGCTGTAATAAATATTGGATTTCAGATTGAGAAGCGCGAGGCCGTCGCCGAATTCGCAAGCCACGGCATCTTTGGTGGCACTTATGCAATCGTGGTCTGATGGGTTCCAGTTCATCCTAAAACCTCGTTTGCAACACACGGTCTACACATCGTCGCTTCAAAAGCGGAAAGGCTTCAAAAGCGGAAAGTCGGGGATTTTCATCCCCGGCTCCATTTATGGTCTTGAATCCCAGAGGCCCAACGTAACTCCTCCAGGATCAGCCTAGTCTCACGAGAACGTCAGGTCGCCGATCGGGGTGTGCGCGGGAAACGATGCGTCGATCGCCGTGCTGCCCCCGCCGCCCTGAGTGATGGTTTCAATCGAACCATGCACCGTCAAGCTTGGCGTTTCATACTCATGCTTTTCAACATTCTGTTCCATTTTACTCTCCAATGAGGACTGGAAACGGCCTGTCGAGTGCCGTCAGCACTTGCATGCTGCGATGCAATAGCTGCATAGCAACATTTATGAGTCAAGCCTGATTTACCTCTGATTAATCAATTACGGGTTGCGGACGTCACCATGTATGTGTGGGATGCTCAAAATCTCGCCGCATTCGGGGTAAAATCAAGTGCGGTCTGGTCTTGTTGCTGACGATTCTTTAAGCAATTGATTTTGCTTGTATAAAACATCTACGCTGCCGCTGCTTTTTTAGGCGGCGCTAAAAGATGAATTTAATTTAGCCGATCCAGGTTGATGTCGGCTGGAATGCTTCGGCACGAGCGGAATTCCAACCGGGTATTTCCACCACTTTCGCGGAACGCCGGTAAACGTTCTGGTTGCAAAACTCCGCACTGCGAAAGGAAAGACTTTACGGCGCCGAGGTTTTTGAGGATGCTTTGCTTCGCACCTGCAGCATACCTATCGCGCGAACCGCTTTTTGGAGACTGTGCGCTCAATGGCCTTGCCGGAAAGCTCTTATGAACGACTGCGCGCCGCCGATTGCGCCGACGAGGTCGCCTATGTGCAGGCCTGCCTGCGGTTGTATTTCGCGAGGCCGGCCGCCGGCAAAGTCTCGACGCCCGGTCTTTCAGATGCCGTCGTCGCCGACATCGCTAGGCTGAACAAGGTTGCCATCTTTGTCCTGAAGGCGCTGTCGCGTGCGCCGGCCGGCGAAAGGCCGGCTGAGCTCTTCCAGTGGCTCGACACCTATCGCAGGCGCACGGTCTCGATGAACGCCGCCTGCGTGATGGACTCGATGACGATCCATGAGGCGCTGCGCGACAGGCAGATCGATTTCGTCTTTCTGAAGGGGCCGTTCCAGCAGCATCTGCTCTACGACGACCATTTCATGAAGCCTTCGGGCGATGTCGACATCCTGGTTTCTCCCGCCGGCTTTTTTAGGGCGCGCGACGCACTGCGCTCGATCGGCTACGAGGTGTCGGGCAAGTCCCGCTCGGTCTGGTGGGTGCGTTTCCTCGGCGAACAGCACATGATTCGCGGCAACGGGCCAAAATCGTCCACGGTCGACCTTCACTATCGCGTGCAGCAGCCCGGTTCGCCCAGTCCACGCGACGCCGACGGGTTCCTGCGGCGCAAACGGCTGGTCGAGATTGGCGGCACTGAGGTGCCGTTCACATCGGTCGCCGACACGCTGATGCTGTCCTGCATCAGCGTCGCCAAGGCCCTGTTCAACCGCGAACCCTGCGCTGGCTATGTCTGCGATATCAGGGCCAGCGCCAATCGTCTCGACGAGGCCGATCAGCAGCGTCTGCTCGACGCGGCGGTGAGCCAAGGGCTGGACGATACGCTGCTGCTCGGCCTGCGCGCCGCCGACGTTCTGCTGGGCGGCACCGGCACGCTTTTGTCGGAGCGCGCCAAGCCGATCCTGTCGCGCATCGGCAATGAGGATCTGCTCAGCATGGTCATCGCGCCTTGGCTGTCGTCGCTGCGATGGCCGCAACGGCGAACGGTGTTGTGGGAATTATGCGGCCGTGCTCCCGTCCGCTACCTGGCCGAGGCAGGCTGGGCGGCGTCGGCGGACATCAGTCGCCGCATCTTCGAACGGCCGGCCAGTCCGTGATGGTGGTGCTGTCGGAAATCGAATGCGTACAGGGCGAGGGCAGATCGGAACCTGTGCAAGAGGCTAAACCCATGTCGATGACGAAATCCGAGGTCTGCGTGATCATCGCGGCCAAAAACGCGGCACGCACGATCGCGGTCGCCATCGCGTCCGCGTTGCGCGAACCGGAAGTGGTGGAGGTCGTCGTCGTCGACGACGGATCCACCGACAACACGGCCGAGGTCGCCGTGTCCGCCGACGACGGCAGCGGCCGGCTCATGGTGATGCGCCTCGACGTCAATAGGGGCCCTTCCTTTGCCCGCAACGCCGCGATCGCCGGCTCGAAAGCGCCGTTCATCGCCATTCTGGACGCCGACGACTTCTTCCTGGAGGGCCGGTTCCGCAACCTGTTTGCCGGCGCCGACTGGGATTTCGCGGCCGACAACATCATGCTGATCAGGGATGACGCGACGAAGGATGCGACGACAATTGTCGCGCCGGATTTCGCGGCGGAGCCGGAATTCCTCGATTTCGAGCGCTTCGTCGAGGGCAACATCTCCAGACGCCGCGTTCAAAGAGGTGAACTGGGCTTCCTCAAGCCGGTGATCAGCCGTGCCTTCCTCGACCGCCACGGTTTGCGCTATGACGAAACCCTGCGCCTGGGCGAGGACTACGAGCTCTACGCGCGCGCGGTCGCTCACGGCGCACGGTTCAAGGTCATCCGCTCCTGCGGCTACGGCGCCATCGTGCGCGCCGATTCGCTCAGCGGCCGCCACAAGACGCAGGACCTGAAGCGGCTGGCCGACGCCGATCTGGCGTTGCTGGCTATCGACGGCCTGCCGGAAGGCTCCAAAGCGGTGCTGCGGCGGCATGAGCGGCACGTGCGCGACAAATACCGGCTGCGCAATTTCCTCGACGTGAAGGCCGAGCGTGGGCTGGCTTCGGCCGCGGCCTATGCCTTCGCAAGTCAATCCAACCTCGTTCCCATCGTCCAGGGCGTGGCGTCCGACAAGCTCGAGGCGCTGTTTCGCCGCGTCGGCCTCATGTCCGGCCAAAGGCGTATGCCACCGCTGCGTTTCCTGATGGCCGGAACCAGCATGGGCAAGGCGCGGTAAGGCGCGGGAATGTCCGGATTATCCATGAACAGCGGTCTCGTCACGCGAACCATTTCCTTCGGATTTATGAGTTTACGAATTGGGTGGTTGCCTCGCGGCTCCGGGGATGGCAGTCTATGTTGCGCTGCAGCAAATTGGACGACCAGCCGAACTGGCCCCCGATCGGATTGGTCTGAAGTCTCTCCCCTCAGAGGAGCAGGACGATACGGTACGAGTTTTTTTTCAGCCCCGGCGCGGGGATCGGCCAGGAGCCGACCCGAAAGCCGGCGATGACAGGAATTTAGTTCATGGCCTCGATATTCGGCTTCAGATCAAGGGATCCGGCCCGAGACCGGCAGACCGACATCGCGCGTCTCGATCGTCTGGCGAAACTGTTCGAGCAGATCGCCGCCGAGATCGAGGCCGAGAGGACCGGCCTGGAGATCCGCTATCGCAAGACATCGACCAATGCGGCCTTCCTTGTCGAAGCCATGGAAAACGATCCCGCTTCCGATCGTCGCTCCTCCGAAGTCAGCGCGCTGACGACGTCGATCCTGAATTGCGAGCGCCGCATCGCGGCGCTGTCGCGCCAGGACGGCATGATGAAGGATCTCCGCCATGCGCTGGATATGGTTTTCGACGAAAATGGCGCGCCCGATCCGGCCGCCATGGTCGAATTCACCAAGCCGGCGGGCGCCGGCCGAGGGTGAAGGTGAAGGTGCGGGACTGTTGCGGAAGATTTGATTCGAGACGGCAAAAGGAGTTGGAGAGGGTCAAGAAGGCCGAGGTTGGCCCGTTTGGAAGTGGTTCGAACGTCGACTTTGGGTTGGGGACGCACAGCACAAAGGTGAGTTTGGTATGAATTCGGATCCGAAGACTACGCCCAAGGCGGCAATTGGTGCGCATCAGGCAGAGCAAGGCGGCTGGGGGCGAATGGCTTGGCTCGGTGCTTCTTTGCTGCTGGTCGCTCTTGGCAGCTTGTCGACAGTTCCTTCCCACGCGCAGGACATCCAGTCCTCGCCGTCGTTCGTCGACGATTTCAAGAGTTTAGATCGCTCGCGCTGGTACGTGTCCGACGGCTGGACGAACGGCAGCCATCAGAATTGCACCTGGTCGAAGGGACAGGTCAGCCTGGCGGAGGGAACGCTGTCGCTGGGCTTCGAGAAGCAGAAGACCAAGGATCGCGAATTCGCCTGCGGCGAGATCCAGACCAAGCAGCGCTTCGGCTATGGCACCTATGAGGCGCGCATGAAGACCGACGCCGGTCCCGGCCTCAACGCGGCTTTCTTTTCCTATATCGGCCCGTCCGACAAGCAGCCCTGGGACGAGATCGATTTCGAGATCCTGACCAAGGACACCTCCAAGGTGCAGGTCAACGCCTATATCGCCGGCAAGGGCAAGAACGAGAAGCTGGTCGAGGTGCCCGGCGGCACCGACAAGGCTTTCAACGATTACGCCTTCGTCTGGGAGAAGGATAGTTTGCGCTGGTACGTCAACGGCCAGCTGGTGAACACCATCACCGATCCGGCGAAGCTGCCCTCCCACGCGCAGAAGATATTCTTCAGCCTTTGGGGCAGCGACACCATGAAGGGCTGGATGGGCGCGTTCGCGGATCCTGGCCGTAAACTTTCGCTGCAGATCGAGCGGGTTGCCTTCACCGCGCTCGGCGAACCCTGCCAGTTTCCGGAATCGCTCGTATGCAGCGTAAAAGAGTTGGGAAAGACGAATTGAACCGGCCGGATCAAAAACAGTCCGCCGCCATGGACAGGAATGAAACCGAATGAACTTGACGGTGTTTGGAATTGGCTATGTCGGCCTGGTGCAGGCGGCGGTGCTTGCCGAGGTCGGGCACCAGGTGGTTTGCGTCGACGTCGACGCAAACAAGGTCGAGCGGCTCAACCAGGGCCTGGTCCCGATTTTCGAGCCTGGCCTCGAAAGCATCGTCAAGGAAAACCACGCAGCCGGCCGCATCAAATTCACCACCGATGCCGCCGCCGCCGTCAGGCATGGTGAAATCCAGATGATCGCGGTCGGCACGCCGCCCGGCGAGGATGGCTCGGCCGACCTCAAATATGTGCTGGCGGTCGCCGAGACCATCGGCCGTGAAATGGAGACGCCCAAGATCGTCGTCGGCAAATCGACGGTGCCGGTCGGCACCTGCGAAAAGGTCAAGGCCAGGATCGCCGAGACGCTGAAGAAAAGGGGCCGCGAGGACCTGGCGTTTGACGTCGCTTCCAACCCGGAATTCCTCAAGGAGGGCTCCGCCGTCGCCGACTGCATGAAGCCCGACCGCATCATCGTCGGCACCAATAGCGAGGCCACCGAGGCGGTGATGCGCGAGCTCTATGCACCGTTCAACCGCAACCACGAGAAGATGATCGTGATGGACGTGCGCAGCGCCGAATTCACGAAATACGCCGCCAACTGCATGCTGGCGACCAAGATCAGCTTCATGAACGAGATGGCCAATCTGGCCGAGCAGCTGGGCGCAGACATAGAGGAGGTGCGCAAGGGCATCGGCAGCGATCCGCGCATCGGCTACCACTTCATCTATCCGGGCCTCGGCTATGGCGGCTCGTGCTTCCCCAAGGACGTGCGCGCCCTGATCAAGACCGCCGAAGGCGTCAAGTTCGACGCCAAGCTGCTGCGCGCCGTCGAGGAGCGCAACAACGATCAGAAGTCCGTGCTGTTCGACAAGGTGAACCGCTACTTCAAGGGCAATCTCAAGGGCAAGACCTTCGCGTTGTGGGGCCTGGCCTTCAAGCCCAACACCGACGACATGCGCGAGGCGCCGGCCCGCACGTTGATGGAGGCGCTGTGGCAGGCCGGCGCCAGCGTGCAGGCCTACGACCCCGAAGCGATGCAGGAATGCCAGGCCATCTACGGGCTGCGCGATGATTTGCTTTTGTGCGGCACCAAGGAGGCGGCACTGCGCGGCGCCGATGCGCTGTTGATCGCGACCGAATGGAAGAGTTTTCGCGCGCCGTCCTTCGACGCGGTCAAGGACGCACTGACCACGCCGGTCATCTTCGACGGCCGCAACCTCTATGACCCCAAGGTCATCGCGCGCCACGGCATCGAATATCACTCGATCGGCAGAATGGCGGCGTGAGAGCGGGCACCGGCAAGCCCGAAACGGATGGGATGGCCAGGATGAACGCGCCGGACGCGGAAAGGATGAACAGCTGATGGTGCTGGACGTAAAGCCGGAGCAAATCACCAAGGACCATTTCGACCTTGTCGCGATCGGTTCCGGCTTCGGTTCGGCCTTCTTCCTGCATGAGTTCGCCAAGCGCCGCAAGGCACGCATCCTGGTGCTGGAATGGGGTCGCCACAACACTCATGAGTGGCAGCTCAATCAGAACGCCAACACCGACATCGATGACGAGACGACCTACAAGACCAACTCGGACAAGCCGTGGAACTACACCATCGGGCTGGGTGGCGGCACCAACTGCTGGTTCGCGCAGACGCCAAGGTTCCATCCCAACGACTTCAGGCTGAAAAGCACCTACGGCATCGGCAACGACTGGCCGATCAGCTATGACGACGTCGAGCCGTTCTATTGCGACGCCGAAGACATCATGTCCATCTCGGGCGATCCCGACATGGCGGCGATGCTGCCGCGTTCGAAGCCGTTTCCGCAGCCGCCGCATCGCATGTCGACGCCGGACAAGATGATGAAGGCGGCCCAGCCCGGCCAGCACTTCGTCATGCCCACCGCCCGCGCCCGGGTGCCGACGTCGCAACGCACCTCGTGCTGCGCCAATTTGCGCTGCTGGCTGTGCCCGGTCGACGCCAAGTTCACCGCCAATAACGGCCTGATGCATGTCTTCGAGCATCCCGACATTTCGGTCTGCCTCGGCTCCGAAGTGCGGCGGCTCGACCATGTCGGCGGCACGGTCCGTTCGGTGACCTTCGTTCAGGACGGCAAGGAATACCAGGTCAGCGGCGACCTTTTCATTCTCGGCGCCAATGCCATCCAGAGTGCGGCGATCATGCTGCGATCGGGCCTCGGAGACGAATTCGTCGGGCGCGGCCTGCACGAATCCTATGGCTGGAACTTCGAGGTCTATCTCGACGGCGTCGACAATTTCGACGGCAGCACCATCACCACCGGCCTGAATTTCGGCCTCTATGATGGACCGCACCGATCCGAGCACGCGGCGGCGCTGGTCTATTTCGAGAACCGCTGGCAGCACGGGATGCGCGCCGAAAAGGGGCGGCTGCGGCAGGCGCTGCCGCTTGTCGTGGTCACCGAGAACCTGCTCGATCACGAGAATTTCGTCACCCTCGACGAGGACGACAATGCCTTCGTAAGCTTCAAGGCACCGTCGGATTATGCGGTCAAGGGCATGGCGCGGGCGCTGGAGAAATTGCCGGGGCTGCTTGCCCCGCTGCCCGTCGAAGGGCTCTTCGACCGCGGCATCCGGCCGACCGAATCGCATGTCCAGGGCACCTTGAGGATGGGCACCGGCCCGGCCGATTCGGTTGTCGATAGCGGCATGATCCATCACCGGCTGCGGAACCTGGTCGTCGTCGGCACCAGCACCTATCCGAGCTGTTCCTGCGCCAACCCGAGCCTGACCGCGGCGGCGCTGTCCTTGCGGGCGGCGGGCCGGATCGCATGAGAGGAGCGATCAGATGATTGAAGTCTCACGACGTTCGGCGCTGGCAATCGTGGCCGGGGGCGTGGTGTCGACAGGTGTCGCCTATGCCGCCGTCTCCTCGTTCTCCGACGAGGACCTGGTTCGTGTCACGCTCGAGAAATACCTCGGCCGGCTGAACATGCGCATCGAGCATCTGCAGCAGTTCGCGCTGGAGTTTCGCAACCGCAACCCGTGGATATTCCCGAGTTCGAAGCTCAGTGACGCGGTCACGCTGGTCGAGGAGCTCAAATTGGGTGCCGTCCGCCGCCTGCTGCCCCAGGAGAAGCGGGAAGATCTGACACATTTCGACCGCTGGGTCGTCGCCGAATTCCATATGCTGACGGACTACGCATGGCGCAGTTCGCCTGACGATCCGATCCGGTTTACCGGCTGGCAATCCTGCACCAATCCGTTCGCGAACCTGGAGCCACCGAAGCTTGCATGACGTCGAATGCGAGGCGCCGTCGGTTGCCTCGGAACGAAATACGAAATGCGACAAGGAGCCGATTCCATGAAAGTCCTTTTTGCAGGCGGCAATGGCTACACCCCCGAATTCAGCGGTGGCGTCCAGTCGAGCACGCATCATCTGGCTGAACAGCTGATCGAAAACGGGCACGAGGCTTCGGTGCTTGCCGCCCTGTTCGGCGACGGCGTCTTCGGCTTCAAGGCGCGCGCCAAGATGAAGCTCTTGCGCCAGCCCGCCGTCGTCGACAGCTTCCCCGGCTACCCGGTGGTCCGGGCCTGGTTCCCCTGGGAGGCGGCAAGCTTTGCCGTCGACCGGATGAAGCCGGATGTGGCTGTGGTCCAGTGTCACAAGTCGGTGCCGATCGGCAAGGCGCTGCAGGCCAAGGGCGTGCCGCTGGTCGTCTATCTCCGCAATGTCGAGTTCCACGAGCTGGGCGGCGACCTGCGCGAATTGCGCTCCGCACTCTACATCGCCAATTCCGAATTCACCGCGCGTACCTACAGGAGGGAGTTCGGCATCGAGACGACGGTGATCCCGCCGACCATCAATCCGACGCACTACAGCACGCCGACGACGGGCCAGTTCGTGACCCTGATCAACCCCTATGAGGAAAAGGGCTTCGAGCTTGCGGTGCGTCTTGCCGGCGCCTGCCCCGAAATCCCGTTCCTGTTCGTCGAAAGCTGGAAGCTGGACGACGACCATCGGGCGCGCATCGAAGAGACGATCGCACCGCTCGGCAACGTCACGCTGGAGAGCCGCACCAGCGACATGAAGACGGTCTATGGCCGCACCCGGATCCTGCTGGCGCCCAGCAAATGGGAAGAGGCCTGGGGTCGCGTCGCCTCGGAGGCCCATTGCAGCGGCATCCCGGTCGTCGGCTCGCGGCGCGGCGGCCTGCCTGAGGCGATCGGACCTGGCGGCGTGGTGCTCGACTACGACTCCCCGCTCGTCGACTGGGTCGCGGCCGTCAGGCGGTTGTGGAACGACAACCAGGAATATGAGCGGGTCTCCAGTCTCGCACGCAGTTTCGCGGCGCGCCCGGAACTCGATCCCGATCGCCAGTTCGTCACCTTCTTTTCGATATTGGACAAGGCGATCCAGCAGCGCGCGCTCCAGGCCGCCTGAAAAGGTACTCCGCCGCGCACCAGATGGCGATGCCGGTCAGGCCGGACGCTTGACCCGGCTCTTCAGCGTCTCGTAGCCGCGGGCGCCAAGCAGGGCGCGGGCGAGGGCCTTGGCGACGCCCTTGCGGCCTTCCTGCGAATTGACCTGCCGCAGCCTCGCCGGCAGGTTGCGCGCCGCCTGGCCGAGCGCCGGCAGCGACAGCGCATCGGGAAAGCTCACAATGTGCGTTTCGACGCACAATACCGGCTTGCCTGACAGCTCCGCGATCTTCAGCGCCTGCGCATGCTCGCTTTCGATGAACAGCATGGCGTCGGATTTGCGATAGAAATCGGCCTTGAAACTGCCATGCGCGCCAAGCCGTTGCCGCTCTGCCTTGCTCGGCAGATCGAGCATGATCAACTGGTCGTACTGAATACCGTTCTTGGCCAGCCATGCCTCGGTCAGCGCGCGGTACTTCTCCAGCCGGCTGGTGACCAGCCAGCCGATCCTGTGGGTCGGGGCATGAAGCGGCCGTGCCTCGCTGAGGAATTTCTCGTAGGCCGGGCCGTCGTCGTTTTCCGCTTCGGTCGGGTCGAGGCACAGCACCCCGTCTATGTCGACGCAGCATTGCGCCAGGAATTTGTGGTGCATGAAGTTCCACTGGAACATGCGCGGATGCGGCACCACCTCCAAGACGATATCCGTCTCCTGATGCTTTGGTTGCAGGCCGAACACGGCGGCAAAGGTATAGTCCGCCTCGATGCCGGCGGCCTTAATACGGGCGCGGGCGTCGCGCATGGCATTGCCGCCGGAAACGCTGTCGTCGATCACCAGCACCTTGCGCATGTCCGAGACCTTGCGGTCGAGCGCGGCGCGGCGCTTGGTGATGCCCGACGTGTAGACGCGGCCGTCCAGAAAAGAATCCAGATCGGTCATAGGAATGTTCGCCGCAAGGCTGACCAGCGTCGCCGCCAGCACGCCGCTTCTTGGAACGCCGACCACCAGGTCGATGTCGCGCGGCAGCCGGTGAAGGTTGCTGACGATGGCGTCGTTCATGTCGGAGATCGAACGGTAGTGCATGGATCGGACCTGATGCTTGGGTGGATATGGAGATAGCGGTCGAAAGCGCCGAAATTATTGCGCCTGGCGCGGCGCCGCCGCTGGCGGCCTTGCCGGCAGCATTTTCACGGCTTCGCGCAAGGCCTCGCGGCCGGCTGCGAACGCCAGCGCGACGACGATGGTGATGGCGTAGGCGAGGATGGCGCCGCCGGCCAGGGCAACGACAGGCTGCTGCGGCAGCAGCGGCTTGGCCAGCCAGACCGCCGCCAGCGCCAGATGCGCGCCAAGCACGAAGGGCGTTGCCGCGCGCAGCACATGGCTGGCCCGCAGCGGCCCGCTCCTGCCGACATAGAGCCACAGGAACGGTGTGCGCAGATACTCGCTGACCGCATAGGCGATAGCCACGCCGAGCGCGCCGTAGGGCAGGCCGAGCGCGAAGGCGAGCACCGACGTCACCGCCGTGATGATGCCCCAGCGCATGAAGTCGCCGGAACGGCCCTGGCTGACGAAAAGCCATCCCGCCGGGTTGTTGAGCGGCTGCAGCAGGCCGGCAAAGCCGAGCGCCAGGAAGATCGAGGCGCTCGCCCGCCACTGCTCGCCGAGCACGAAGGGGATCAGCACGTCCGACATCGCGGTGGCGAAGGCGACGCCGGGCAGCGCCACCAAAAGGATCAGCGGCATGACGCGCAGATAGGCGCTGCGGTAGCGGTCTGGCTCGTCCTTCAGCCTGGAGAGCGCCGGCACCATGACCTTGGACAGCGGATTGGTGATCTGACTGAGCGGGAACAAAAGCAGCTTGTAGGCGCGGTCGTAAAGGCCGAGCTGGGCCTCGCCCCAGTATTTGCCGATCAGCACGTTGTCGAGGTTGCGGGCGAAGAAATTGGCGAAGTTGAAGCCGGTGATGCCGGCGCCGAAATTGATCAGTTCGCCGATGCCGGCGACCTTGCGCGGCAGGCCCGGCCGCCAGCGTGAGCTTGCCCAATAGCACAGCGTCGGCAGCACGGCGCCGGTCAGCGTGCCGGCAAACAGCGCCCAGTAGGAGCGGTCGATGAAGGTCCAGGCGATCGATACCGCCAGACCCGCGACGGCGCTGGCGACATCGATGATCGCCAGGCGTCCGAACTGCATGCGCCGCGTCAGAAGCGCCAGATGCTGGGCGCCGAGCCCATAGGCCATGATCTGCAGGCCGAGGGCGGCCACCAGGCCAGCCACGCGCGGCTCGCCGTAGAAGGCGGCGACCAGCGGTGCGGCGCCCGCGAGCACGCAGGCCAGGATGGCGCTGACCGCAACGTTGATCCAGAAGAGGTAGTTCACCTCCTCATGCCGGATGCCCGACTTCTGGATCGTCGCCTGAGTCAGGCCGAAATCCTGGAACAGGGCGATGAAGGCCAGCACCGGCGCGCACATCGCCACGACGCCGAAATCCTGCGGCGACAGGAGCCGCGACAGCACGATGACGGATATGATCTGTGTCGCGACCCGCACCGATTGCGACATGGCGGTCACGGCCGCGCCACGGCCGACCGATTTGCGCAACGAGCCTTCTGGCGGGTCGAATGGATTGGCTTCCAAATTCAGGATTCCTGATCTTTGCGCGGATTCCGGAGCCCGAAATCCACAACCGCCGCCGACCCCAAACTACGGCAATAATTTTGCAGTGCAACAGAAAATGTCCATCTCCGCGCCAAAAATGTTGCGATGCAGCAAGAGCTGTACTAGCATTCCCTTGGGTGGGTCAAACAGCGGTCGAGTTTTCATGCTGCATGTCTTGTACCTGGTGCACGATGTTTCCGATCCGGCGGTCCGCCGACGGATCACGATGCTCCGGACAGGCGGCGCCCGGGTCACTTTGGCGGGTTTCCGCCGCACCGCGACCCCGATCGCCGACATCGAAGGATTGCGGCCGATCGACCTTGGCGCGACGCGCGACGGCCGATTCGTCCAGCGGCTGGCAGCGGTGGCGAAAGCGGCGGTTTCTCTTCGGGCGAAGCTGAGCGGCACGCCGAGACCCGATCTGATCATCGCGCGCAACCTGGAAATGCTGGCGCTTGCCGGCCGTGCCAGATCGGCCTTCGGTGCCACGGTCCCGATCGTCTATGAATGCCTCGACATCCATCGCCTGGTGCTTCGCAACGATGTCCTCGGCAAGGCGTTGCGCGCCACGGAGCGCCATCTGGCGCGGGACGTGAAGCTGCTGGTGACCAGTTCGCCGGCCTTCATCGCCAACTACTTCAAGCCCTTCCGCCAGGTCGCCGCACCTGTCGAACTGGTCGAAAACAAGTATTTCGAGACGGCGGCGATTTTGCCCGGCGCACGCCAGATGGCGGAAACGCCTGCCGCGCCGCCATGGCGAATCGGCTGGTTCGGAGCGCTGCGCTGCCGCCGCTCGCTCGAACTGCTGGCCGATTTCACGCGCCGCATGGATGGACGCTTCGAGGTCGTGCTGCGCGGCCGCCCGGCTCTGTCCGAATTCCCGGATTTCCATGCTTTCGTCGAAGCCGAACCGTATCTGTCGTTTCGCGGCCCCTACCGCAATCCGGAGGACATGGCGTCGATCTATCAGGACGTCCATTTCTCCTGGGCGATCGATTTCTTCGAGGAGGGGCAGAATTCGGAATGGCTGCTGCCCAACCGCCTTTATGAAGGCTGCCGCTTCGGCGCGGTGCCGATCTCGATGGGCCACACAGAGACGGGACGGTTCCTCAGTCAGCAGGACATCGGTATCCTTTTGCCGCAAGCCACGCCCGATGCGCTCGAAAGCGCGCTCGGCAAGATGGAGGAGCACCGCTTCGACAGGCTGAAAGCCCGCGTGCTTGCCCAAAATCCGAGGATGTGGAGCTACGATCGCAGCGACTGCAGGGCACTCGTCGAAAAACTGCGCCGTCTGACCATCGTGCGCGAACCCCTCGCGGCCGAAGCCCTGGCATAGGATGGACCTCGCCCGATGACGCAAGCGCTTCCTTCCAGCCTGATTGTGATCCCCTGCCTGAACGAGGCGGCCCATATCGGTGCGCTGCTCGACCAGTTGCGGCCCTCGGCCGAAAGGCTGGGCGCCAGGATTGTCGTTGCCGATGGCGGCAGCACCGATGGCACGCTGGCCATCGTCGAGGATGTCGCCGCCAGGGATGCGCGCGTCATCCTGCTGCACAACCAGCGGCGCATACAGAGCGCGGCGATCAATCTCGCCGTCGGCACATTCGGCGAGGGTGCCCAGTATCTGATCCGGATCGACGCTCATGGCGGCTATCCCGACGATTATTGCGACCGGCTGGTCGAGGAGGCACTGGCCACGGGCGCTGATTCGGTGGTGGTTTCCATGCTGACCAGCGGCAACGGCCCCGTGCAGATGGCGGCGGCGGCGGCGCAAAATTCAAAACTCGGCACCGGCGGTTCCAAGCACCGCCACCTCTCCGCCGGAGAGTGGATCGACCATGGCCACCATGCGCTGATGCGGATTTCGGCCTTCGGCGCTGTCGGCGGCTATGACGAGACGTTCAGCCACAATGAGGACGCCGAACTCGACTACCGGCTGCGGCAAGCCGGCTACAAGATCTGGATGAGCGGCAAGACGCAGATGGTCTACTACCCGCGCACCTCGCTCAAGGGTCTCTATTTTCAATATCTCGGCTATGGCCGCGGCCGCGCCAAGAACGTGCTGAAGCACCGTGTCATCCCGAAGGTCCGGCAGATGGTGCCGCTGGCGGTGTTCCCGGTGGTTCTTCTCGCGGCCTTCTCGTTCGTGCACTGGATCGCGGCGGTGCCGCTGCTGGTCTGGGCGTCGGTGTGCCTGGGTTATGGCCTGGTGGCGGCGATTCGCCAACGCAAGGCCGATGTCGCGCTGGCCGGGGTCTCGGCGATGGTCATGCATCTCGGCTGGTCCGTCGGTTTTTGGCTGCAGCTTCTCGGCCTCGGCTCGCGGCGCGGGGTGGCTTGATGGCTGTTCAGGCCAAGAACCGCAGCATCGACATTGGCGTGTGCACGTTCCGGCGGCCGGAACTGGCCGACACGCTGCGCTCGCTTGCCGCCATGGATATGCCCAGGGGTTTCGAGGTCGGCATCATCGTCGCCGACAATGACGACACGCCCAGCGCCAGGGAATTGGTGACGGCGCTGTCGCGGGAACTGGCGGTGCCGGTCCGCTATCGTCATTGCCCGGCGCGCAACATCTCGATCGCCCGCAACGCTTGCCTCGATGCCAGCGAGGCGGATTTTCTCGCCTTCATTGACGATGACGAGACGGCGACTGCCCGCTGGCTCGCGGAGCTGGTCACGACGGCTGAAACGAGCGGTGCCGCCGCCGTGCTCGGCCCGGTGCGGGCGCTTTACCGCCCGGATGCGCCGGACTGGATGCGGCGCGGCGATTTTCACTCCACCTTGCCCGTCTGGGTGCAGGGCGAGATCCGCACCGGCTACACCTGCAACGTGCTGCTGCGCGTGGGAGCGGACAGCCTGCGCGGCCGTCGCTTCAGCCTGGCGCGCGGCCAGACCGGCGGCGAGGACACCGAGTACTTCGACCAGATGCACAAGGCGGGAGGCCGTATCGCTTTTTCCCCAGACGCCTGGGCAAACGAGGTGGTGCCGCGAACCAGGGCTGCGTTCGACTGGCTGGGCCGCCGGCGCTTCCGGGTCGGCCAGACGCACGGCCACCTCCTGGGCCACAACGCCGGTGGCATCGGCCTCGTCAAACAGATCGGCCTGGCTTCGGTAAAGGCGCTTTATTGCTTCGCCGCGGCGCTTCCCGTCGTCGCCAGCCCGGTGCGCCGGAACCGAAGCGTGCTGCGCGGCATTATGCATGTCGGGGTCGTCAGCGGTCTCGTCGGCATTCGAGAGATACGCCTCTACGGCCAGCCCTCGCCACGGGAAGGAGGCAAGCGTGCAGCCTGACGTTTCCCCCATCCCGGATGTCTCTTTCGTCCCCGATGTCTCCTTCATCATTGCCGCCTACAATGCCGAGGCAACGCTGGACCGGGCGATCGCCAGCGCCATCGCCCAGAAGGATGTCAGCGTCGAAATCATCGTCGTCGACGACAAGTCGCGTGACGCGACGCTCGATGTGGCAAGGGCCTATCCGCAGGACATCGTTCGCGTTGTCGCGCTCCCGCAAAACAGGGGCCCCGGCGGGGCCAGGAATGCCGGGCTGGACGTCGCCCGCGGCAGGTGGGTCGCGGTGCTGGATTCCGACGACGCGGTCTTTCCAGGCCGCATGGCAGCCATGATTGCCCGCGCCGAGAGGGCGGATGCCCAGATCGCCGTCGACAATCTCCAGGTCGTCCGCGAGGACGGTGTCGTCGAGGACGCAATGTTCCCGCGGCAGTATCTGGAGCGCCTGGGCGAGATTTCGCTGGCCACCTATATCGCCGGCAACGTCGTTTTCGAATCGAAGTTCAACCTCGGCTACCTCAAGCCGATCTTCCAGCGCCGGTTCCTGGATGAAAACCGGCTTCGCTATGACGAGAAACTGAGGATCGGCGAGGATTACATCCTGTTTGCCGACGCGCTGGCCAAGGGCGGCAGATGCGTGGTCGAGCCTGATATCGGCTATGCCTACCACATTCTCAGCGGCTCCATCTCGCGTGTGCTCGAGCTTCACCATGTCGAGGCGATGCGCGAGGCGGATACCAAATTCGCTCAAAGCCATCGGATGGATGAGGCGGCCCTGGCTGCCTTCGCCCGGCGCGGCCGCAGCTTGCGCAAGGCGGCCTCCTTCCTGGCGATGGTCCAGCACATCAAGGCGCGGTCCCCGTTCAAGGCGATCCGGACGGCGCTCAGCGACCCGGCGGCGGTCAGGCATATGGGCATGCCGATCGCCGTGCGGTTGCGAAGAGTAGCGGCACAGTTTGCCGTGGGGGTGGGGAGGTGAAGATGCAGGCACATGAAGGGATTTCTCGTGGCCTGTGAATGGACTGAAGTCGATCTCCTCAGAAGGAATTTGCGATGAAGAAAATCAGGAAGGCCGTGATACCGGTGGCGGGGCTTGGAACACGGTTCCTGCCGGCGACCAAGTCGATGCCGAAGGAAATGCTGCCGGTGGTCGACAGGCCCGTCGTGCAATACGCGGTGGACGAGGCCTTCGAGGCCGGCATCGAGCACATCGTGTTCGTGACCGGCCGCAACAAGGCGGTCATCGAGGACTATTTCGACCTGCATCCGGAATTGATCGGAACCCTGGAGCAGACCGGCAAGAAGACCCAGCTGGAGGCGCTCGAAAGCATGCTTCCCGTGGCCGGCGCCACCTCCTTCATCCGCCAGCAGTCGCCGCAGGGCCTCGGCCATGCCGTCTGGTGCGCACGCGAGGTCATCGGCAACGAGCCCTTCGCCCTGCTTTTGCCCGACATGGTTTCCTTCGGTCGCCGCGGATGTCTCGCCGAAACGGTCGACCTTTATGAGCGCACCGGCGGCAACGTCATCGCTGTCGAGCGCTGCGATCCGAGCGAGACCAACAAATATGGCATCGTCGGCCGCGGTGCCGACGTCGGCGGCGGTTTCGAGGTCTCGGCCATGGTCGAGAAGCCGGCCCCGGCCACCGCACCGTCGAACTTCTACATCAACGGCCGCTACATCCTGCAGCCCGAGATCTTCGCGCTTCTGGGCAATCAGCAGCGCGGCGCCGGCAACGAGATCCAGCTGACGGACGCCATGGTCCGGCTGTCGAAGGATCAGCCGTTCTTCGCCCAGCCTTTCCTCGGCCGCATGTTCGATTGCGGTTCCAAGCAAGGCTTCATCCAGGCCAACATCGCCTTCGCTCTGGCGCGAGACGACATGAAGGGCCCGGTCTTCGAGATGCTTCAGGAGTTCGTCCAGTCGCATGAACGTCAGGAAGAAGCCGCATAATGCCCATCTTTCGGGAGTATTGCCGGATGTCCGGCGGCGAGGGCCGACAGGCCCCGCCGTCTGGCATGAAGCTTGCGTTGCCTGTGGGCGATGCTTCCGATCTTCGAGGCGCCTGACAGCCAAGGCATGATCCCGGAATGTGGGTTCCGGTTTTCGGAAAAGATCATGCCCAAACAGAGAGATAGAGCCCAGCCCAATGATCGGGATGGAACAGGCTCTGGAATTGGACCGACGATGAATTATGCCAACTTTCCTCTCGACAAGAGGATGCCATTGCCGAATTCGGATGCAGGAGACGGCGAAGACTTCATCGACATCGAGCGGCTGCTTGGCATGGCCGCACGGCAGGCCAAGGTGGTCGCCGTGTGTGCCGTCATCGGCCTTTTTTTGGGCTTGCTCTATATCCAGACCACGCCGCCCAAATATGTGTCGGTCGCCAGCGTGCTGATCGACGAGGGTCTGAACAAGATCGTCGATGACATTTCGGCGGCGTCCACAACCATGCAGACCGATAGCGCCATTCTGAGCCAGATCGAGATCCTGACCTCGACACGGCTTGCCGCGGTGGTCGTCGACAAGCTCAAGCTGGACCAGAACGATGCGTTCATGAACCCGCCCCAGTCGGCGCTTGCCCAGGGCGTCGGCCTCATCCGCGGGCTGATCCAGTATGTCCGCCCCAGCCCGGTCATGCCGGGCGTCGGCGACGTCAGCCAGCTCTCCCCCGCCGCTCGCGATGCGCTGATTGCCACGTCGCGGCGCGACTATGCGATCCTCAAGCTGCAGAATGAAATCCAGGCGGACCGTGTCGGGCGAAGCTACGTCATCGCGCTTGGCTACCAGGCGACGGATCCGGGGCTGGCGACCGCGATCACCAAGGCCTATGCCGACGCCTATCTTGCCGATCAGCTCGATGCCAGCTTCGACGCCACCGAGCGCGCGGCGGTCTGGCTGCAGGGCCGGCTGACGGAACTGCGCGAAAGTTCGCAACAGGCATCTCTCGCGGTCGAAAAATTCAGGGCCGAGCACGGCCTGTCGGCCAACAGCGATGGCCAGTTGATGAGCGACAAGCAGCTCGCCGACCTCAACGCCCAGCTCATCGTGGCCCAGGCCGACACGGCGCGCGCCAGCGCCCGCTATCAGCAGTACAAGTCGATCGTCGACAGCGGCTCCGAAAACGCCTTCAAGGATGCCGCCATATCGTCCGACCAGCCAAGCGGTGCGCTCATCTCGGCACTCAAGACCCGCTATCTCGCGGTCTCCAAGCGGCAGCAGGATGTCGAGGCGAATTTCGGCGCCCAGCACCCGCAAGCGGTGGCGCTCGCCAAGGAAAAGGCCGACATTTCGGCGCAGATCTTCGGCGAGCTGAAACAGCTGACCCAAAACTATCGCAACGAATATGAGGTTGCGCAGGCGCGCGAGACCGCGCTCAGGGCCAACGTCGCGGCAGCACAGGGCAAGAGTTCCATCGACAACCAGTCGCAGGTCAAACTGCGCGACCTCGACCAGAAGGCGACGGCGCTCTCGACGCTCTACCAGACCTTTCTTGGCCGTTACGAGGAAGCCGCGCAGCAGCAATCCTTCCCGGTCGGCAAGATCCGCATCATCTCGGACGCGTCGACGCCGCTCTCCGCCTCGAGCCCACGCACCATCATCGTGCTTGGACTTTCGCTCGTGCTCGGCATGCTGATGGGCGCCGGTTTCGGCGGTCTCAACGAATTCAACGAGCGGTTCTTCCGGACCGGCGAGGAAGTGCGCGACCGCGTCGGCCTCAAGTTCCTCGGCTACCTGCCGACCATCGGCAGCAAGGCCGTCGCCAAGGAGGACAAGGCGGTCGACGGTCAATTGGATGCCAAGGTCGCCAGATCGCCGGCCGCCATCGAAAGGCGCGCGCGCATGCGGGTGAGCATCGATGCTCCGGCATCGATGTTCTCCGAAACGCTGCGCAGCGCCAAGATCGCGTTCGATGTCGTGATGGAAGGGCAAGGCAGCCGCGTCATCGGCGTCATCTCGGTGCTTCCCGGCGAAGGCAAGTCGACGGTCGCGGCCAATCTCGCCGGGCTTCTTGCCGCCAATGGCGCCAAGACATTGCTGGTCGACGGGGATCTGCGCAATCCGGGCCTCAGCCGCAGCCTCGGCATGGAGGCCGAGCAGGGCTTGATGGAAGCGGTGGTGAATGGCCAGACCTGGCAGTCCGTCGGCAAGATCGACCGGCAGACCAAGCTGGCGATCATCCCGGCCGTATCGCGCGGGCATTTCTCGCACACTAGCGAGCTGCTCTCCTCGGCGGGAATGCGGCGCTTCATCGAGAACGCCAAGGAGACCTTCGAATACATCGTCGTCGACCTGCCCCCGCTCGGGCCGGTGGTCGACGCCAAGGCCTTCGCGCCGCTTGTCGATGGCTTCGTGCTGGTCACCGAATGGGGCCGCACGCCGCGCGCCATGGTGCGATCGATGCTGGAATCCGAACCCTATGTCGCCAACAAGATCGTCGGCGCGGTGCTGAACAAGGTCGACCTGAAGAAGCTGGCCAAATACGGATCGTTCGGGGCGTCGGAAAAATTCTTCGACAAGTACTCGGCCTACTATCTCGACAAGTCGGAAGTGCGCAGCAAGGCGCGGGTCTGAGGTAGGCCATTGCTTGAAGCCAGCATGTTCGCCGAGCATCGAGTATGCCAGGAACGTTTTGGTGGACAAGCGAAGGAACTCGTCGGCGGCAAGTTGATGGAGCGTGCGGGAGGCGCGACGGTAGCTCGTCGCCTTCAATCAATCGAAGATGGTTTCCATCTCGACCTCAAAACCCTGACCGGTGCGATCCTTCGCGGACGGATTGCTGGCCGGTTTCAAAGGCTTTCTGGAGAGCCGCGCGCTCATCCCATTCTGGGTTGACGATCAATTTATAGCGTTCTGCCGTCGGCGGGTGCGTCGGTCCGTGACGGAAGCGATGCTGGGCGCCGGCGAGCGTGAGCGCAAAGCTGCGTTTGGATTCGAAGCTTTGCCAGTGACGCTGCCCGACGCCATCATTGATTTCTTAAGCAGTGGCGGCAGGGCCGAGCATTATGCCCCGCCGTTGTGCCGGTGCCTACGCGGCCCTGATCCGGTAGCGGAAAACAGTGTGGTCGAGCAGCAGCCTCACACGCGGCTCCGCCTCGGTCGCCACCAGCCAGCTTGCCGCGATCATGGTCGCGGCGACCGCCGCCATCGACAGGAGATAGGGCAATCCGGCGCGCACCATGGCGCCAAGCATCGCCGCGCCGATGACATCGTGGATCAGATAGAGCGGATAGGTCATCAGGCCGATGCGGCGCCATCCACTCCAGGAGAGCTGAAGCCGCAGCGACAACGCCATCAGGGCGATGGCGACGAGGAAGATCAGGATCGGTGGCGCATAGGGCATCACGGCCCCGACCTTGATGCTGTGCACGTCGACCGAACTGGCGATCTGCAGAACGCCACCGCCAAGGAACAGCAGGCAGAAGCCAAGGCGCGACGGCGTCAGCGCCTTGAACCGCATCAGCCAGAGCAGCACGCCGACAGCGAAGAAGCAGCCATGATGCACCAGGACGAGCTGCAGCCAGCGCGTTTCGGCGAAGTCGGACCAGCCGAGCGGGTAATAGAGGCACCAGAACAGCGTGCTGACCAGGCCGATGGCGATGGCGACCGCCTCCATAAGGTGGAAGCGGCCGAGCCGCAGCAGCACCCAGACGATGGCGTAGAAGGCGATCTCGATGCCGAGCGTCCAGTAGACGCTGTCCACCCACGGGCCATAGGGTGCGAACAGGCCGGTGCGGACCAGCCTGACCACCGCATCGGTTGGCCAGCTGAGGCCGATGGCGAGCAGCAGCACGGCGGTGACGGGCGCGCAGATCCAGACCGCCGGCGCCAGCCTTTTGACCCTTGCCTCGAAGAACCGCAGCGGCGTCGAATTCTCCGCGCTGAAGGCGATGACGAAGCCGCTGATGACGAAGAATATCTCGACGCCGACCCAGCCGGACTCGACCCAGGCGCCTATTGCCGGCTGCTGGGGAACGCCGCCCGTGGCCTGCGCCGAGATGCCGTCGGGATAAGCCCACACCCAGAAGCCATAGTGGTAGACCATGACCAGCACGGCGGCGAGAAACCGCAGGATGTCGACGCCGCCAAATGTAATTTTCTGCTGAGCCATACCGAACCGCCGGATGGCCCCCCATTTGCCACTGTAGGGAGGTTGCTGCATTGCACAATAAAAGTATTGCTTGCCGATTCGGCATAGGCTTGTTGGCAAGCAAGGCTGCGCGGGATCGCTCCCGGCCGGCGGCCTCAGACCCCGATCCCGCGCTCCTTCATGGCGGCGGCGATCTCGTCGAGGATGACCGGGTCGTCGATGGTCGCCGGCATGGTCCATTCCTCCTTGTCGGCGATCTTCTGCATGGTCCCGCGCAGGATCTTGCCTGACCGCGTCTTGGGCAAGCGCTTGATCGTCACCACGGTCTTGAAGGCGGCGACCGGGCCGATGCGCTCGCGCACCAGCGCGACGACCTCCTTCTCGATGGTGCCGCCGTCACGCGCGACACCGGCATTCAGCACCACGAAGCCGAGCGGAATTTGGCCCTTCATGGCGTCGGCGATGCCGACGACAGCGCATTCGGCGACATCGGGATGGGCGGCCAGCACCTCTTCCATGGCGCCGGTCGACAGCCGGTGGCCGGCGACATTGATGATGTCGTCGGTGCGGGCCATGACATAGAGATAGCCATCCTCGTCGATCATGCCGGCATCGGCCGTCTTGTAGAAGCCGGGGAACTCGTCGAGATAGGCTTGGCGGAACCGCTGGTCGGCATGCCACAGCGTTGGCAGGCAGCCCGCCGGCAGCGGCAGCTTGACCACCACATTGCCCAGCGTGCCGCGCGTCACCTCGTGGCCGGCATCGTCGAGCACGCGTATGTCATAGCCGGGCATCGGCACGCCGGGCGAGCCGTATTTTACCGGCAGCAGCCCGAGGCCTGCCGGGTTGATCGTCATCGGCGAGCCGGTCTCGGTCTGCCACCAATGGTCGACCACCGGCACGTTGAGCTTTTGCTCCGCCCATTTGATGGTTTCGGGGTCGGCGCGCTCGCCGGCGAGGAACAGCGTGCGGAATTTGGAGAGGTCGTATTTGGCAACGAACTCGCCTTTGGGGTCTTGGCCCTTGATCGCCCGAAAAGCGGTCGGCGCGGTGAACAGCGCGACCACGCCGTGTTCCGCGATCACCCGCCAATAGGTGCCGGCATCGGGCGTGCCGATCGGCTTGCCTTCGAACAGGATGCTGGTGCAGCCATGCAGCAGCGGTCCGTAGACGATGTAGGAATGGCCGACGACCCAGCCGACATCGGATGCCGCCCAGAACACTTCGCCCGGCTTGACGCCGAACTCGTTTCCCATCGTCCATTTCAGTGCGACCATGTGGCCGCCATTGTCGCGCACGATGCCCTTGGGTTGGCCGGTCGTGCCGGACGTGTAGATGATGTAGAGCGGGTCGGTGGCGAGCACCGGCACGCAGTCGACATTGGCGCCGGCCGCCCGCTCGCGGGCAACGGCATCGGCATAGTCGATGTCGAAATGGTCCTTCAGCTCGCAACGTAGCTGGTCGCGCTGCAGGATCAGGCAGGCGTCCGGCTTGTGGCGGGACATCTCGATCGCCTTGTCGAGCAGCGGCTTGTAGGCGACGATGCGGCCCGGCTCCAGCCCGCAAGAGGCCGATATGATCAGTTTGGGCCTGGCGTCGTCGATGCGGGTGGCCAATTCATGCGAGGCAAAGCCGCCGAACACGACCGAATGCACCGCGCCGATCCGGGCGCAGGCGAGCATGGCGATGGCCGCCTCCGCCACCATCGGCATGTAGATGATGACGCGGTCGCCCTTGCCGACGCCACGGTTCTTCAGCACCGAGGTCAGCGCCACCACCTCGCGCTTCAGCTCGGCATAGGTGAATTTTTTCACCGTTCCGGTGATGGCGCTGTCGTGGATCAGCGCGATCTGGTCGGCGCGCCCGCCGGCGACGTGCCGGTCGATGGCGTTGTAGCAGGTGTTGCAGGTCGCGCCGGTGAACCAGCGGCCGTAGACGCCTGCGCTGGCATCGAACACCTTGTCCCAAGGCGAATACCAGTCGATGGCGCCGGCCGCGTCCGCCCAGAATTTTTCCGGATCGCGTCTCCAACCCTCATAGACCTCGTGATAGCGTGAAGCCATCCGTACCTCCCCAGGAACGATTTGCCGTCTTTGCATACAGCCTATGCTGTTTTTTCCGGCGCTGTCTTCCCTGATTTTCGTCTGAGACGTTCCCTGGCTTGACCAGGGAGGCGCGGTGTCGTGAACTGCCGTATCGGCGGGGAGGATGCGAACGAATGCGCCATTGGTGGTCGATCGCGGCGTGGCCGCTGGTTACGCTGGCGGTCGGTACGGCGATCGTTGTCTCGGCCGGTGTCGCCCGCGCCGGGGATGCCGCGGCACGGCGCATCATCGGCTTCTCGGCCGATGGCGCCTATTTCGCCTTCGAGCAGTATGGAA
This sequence comes from Mesorhizobium sp. B283B1A, assembly GCF_020165735.1. Taxonomy (NCBI): domain Bacteria; kingdom Pseudomonadati; phylum Pseudomonadota; class Alphaproteobacteria; order Hyphomicrobiales; family Phyllobacteriaceae; genus Mesorhizobium; species Mesorhizobium sp. B283B1A. The sequence continues at coordinate 12,527 of NZ_JAIUIQ010000020.1, read as the reverse complement.
TGCTCGACGCCGGCGCGTCGGATTCAGGCTACTCGGAGATCGACATCATCGACACCCGAACCGACCAGTTCGTTGGCGGCAAGCCCATTCTCGTCGTCGACGAAACCGAGGAGTCGACACTGACCCTGGAACAGGCCAGGGCGCAAGCGGCTGCCAAGGCGGCGCCGATCCTGGCGAAGTACGCTATTGCATCGCGCGGCATGCAAACAGCATCCGACAAGTTCACCTTTCCCGGCGAGATCGTCGGCTACAACGACATTTTGCGTCTTGAGCAGGTGTCGCAGAAATGGCTTTCGCCGCTCTATGACGAGACCGAGATTTCAACCATCCGGCTCGATGAGATCCTGGCCAACAGTGCGATCGATTGCTCAGCGAGTTTCAATGACATCCAGCAGGGCGACCAGGCGCTACAAGGCGTTAAACCAGGCAAGGCGCTCGGCTTCCGGCTGACCTTGCAAGGCCAGGACGGCAAGCCGTTCAAGACCCTGCACGAAGACAAGGCCGTGCCCGGGTCGAGGAACTGCCCGACCTCCTACAGCCTGTCGGAATCCTATGAATTCACCCCTGTCGGCAAACCGGCGGTGATCGTTGTGCTCGTGCAGCGCTTCAGTCAGGGCTTTGAAGGGCGCGACCGCCGTTTCATTGCCGTGACCGGGCAGCCTCGCTGAAGGTCGGTGGGACCGCTTAACAGCCGGTATTCATTGGGCAAATGCCGATTGCACTAGATCGGCAGGGCCACAAGCATGAGGCCTACGCCGCCGAAGATCAAAATGGCTGCTGCCATCGCTTTTCGATGACGTTCGAAAGTCGTCGGAGCCCGCTCCCAGTTGTAACGCATACGCTATCTCCCCAAAACCCCGGGAGTCCTTACCTTACTCTGGGGAAGAAAAGCAACGGTCCCGCCGGCCAACTCCCTTGTCTGCGGCGTCGCGCCGACGACCATTTCTGGGATGATTTCGGCTGGAACAGGTGGTGGAGGCATTTTGCAGCCGGCACGGGATCTGTCGCGGACGCAAGGCGCACGAGCCCATCCCCCGCCGGCCGATAGACAGCGCTCCACCGCCGCGCTATCTCATTTCGGGGTTCTTATGGCTTGGTGGGGTTGGTGATGGAAATTGCCTCTGGAACGGTTCTGCGGCTGGCCGACGACGCTTCGGTCCAGCATGTCGGCGACGGTGCCGTCGTGCTTTTGGCGCGCAGCGGCCAGCTTTATACATGCAACGGCACGACCGAAGCCTTTCTCGACAAGGTCGACGGCGCGCGCAGTCTCGATCAGATCGTCGGCCTGCTTTGCGAGGAGTTCGAGGTCGACAAGGGCACGTTGGACGAAGACATGGCGGCGCTGGCCACCGAACTGGTCTCGGAAGGCATCCTCGCCGCCCCAACTGCGTGATGGAGGTAGGTGCGTGATGGAGCTAGGTGCGTGATGGCCGACGGTCCGCTCCTGCGTGCCCTGTTTCGATGCCATCTCTGGGCAAGCGCGCGGCTGATGCCGGTCCTCATCGCAAACCGCAGCTTCGAGCAGGTGCTGAAATGGGCGCCGCTGGCCTCGTCGACACCCTATCGCGGTCTGCCGGCCGCCTACATCGTCGCCAGGGTCAACCGCACCGTCCGCCATCCCTGGCTGATGCGCGACCGCAGATGCCTGCGCGAGGGGCTGCTCGGCCATCGCTTCCTGCGTCTCGCCGGTTTCGATCCGGAGCTGCGCTTCGGCGTTGATCCGAAGTCGCTGCAGGCACCGCATCTGTCGGCGCATTGCTGGGTTTGTCTTGATGGCAGGCCGGTGGTCAGCGATCGCCTTCCGGGCATGGTGGAGATCTATCGTCACCATGCCGACCCCACAAAGGTGCGCCCCGCTTGACCATGCGCTCTGCCTGCTATGGCCTCAACGGCCAGATCCTCGGCATATCGGCCGAACGTCCCGAGCTATGGGAGGATTTCGACAGGATGCTGGGCGTCCTGCGCATCACGGATCCCGTCGAGCCGGGCTTTCGCCTCGATATCGCTGAGGCGGACGTTCTGGATGAGGCTCCCGGCGGTTCGCTGGTCTTCGACGGCGAGATACCGGAGGACGGCCACTGCCGGATGATCGCCGATGGCGCCACGATCCACCTCGTCTTTCCCGGACGCCAGACCGTAGCCATCAATGACGAGGAAGCTTGGGCCAAACTCCGGGTTCGGCCCGGCACGAAAGCCGCTTGGACGCCATCGATGCTGGTTCTGGACGCCGCCCTCGACGCCGGCGGCCAGCATATGCTGCACACGGCCGGCCTGACATTGCCGGGCCGTGATGCCGTCGTGCTGATCCATGCGCCGAGCGGCACCGGCAAGACCACCACGTCGCTGGCGCTGGCGACGCAAGGCTTTGGCCTCTGTTCCGACGACGCCATGATCCTGGATCTGACTTCGGGCAAGCCGGTGGCCTGGGGTCTGCCGAGGCACGTCAAGATCCACCAGATAACCGCCGAAATGATCCCGCAGGTGGCGCCATGCCTTGGCCCCTCCTGGGACCGCAATGGCGAGCAGGCGGTCTCGCTGGAGCGGTTGAGCGAGATCGTGCGGATCGAAAGCCCGGTGGCCCGACCCGTGGCCGCCCTCCTGCACCTGGCGCGCTCCGCCGACAGTCAGACGCGGCTCGTCGCCATGGCCCGCACCGACGCGATGGTGGCGCTGGCGATGGACAACGTCCGCACCGGCATGACCGGCCTGCTGCCGCTGCAGAAACGCCGGCTGGCGACGATCGGCAAGCTGGTCTCGTCGGTGCCGACCTTCACGCTGGAAGTCGGTGCCCACCCGGCCGACGCCGCGGCGCTGATCAATGCCACATTGGCCAGGCAGGACTGAGCCGGAGCTTCAGGCTGGGTATGGCCTGGCCTTGGCCAGCCGCTGGATCCAGCGGAAGGCATCACGCCGCAGGCGTGAGCCGATCTTCTCCCTCGAATTGACCCTGAGCAGCGTGTTCGTGGTGATCAGCCGTTTGGCCAGCCGTATCGAGAGGTCGGGTTCGATGCGGCCGGCGAGTTCAAGCGCTCGGCGCTCGCCGAACAGCTCGCCGGTCACGTTGAGCACGATCGCCAGTTCGAGTTCGATGCCGGTCATGCGGGCCGCGTCGAGCAGGCGGGCTTCCGCTTCGGGGGACTGCAGTGCCCGTACGCCCTGCAGCACATCGACACAGAGCTGCAACCGGTGGAATTTGTGGCCGCCAGCGGCATGCACGATGGCGATCGTCAACAGCGCGGCAGGGGTGTCTATCGCCTCTCCATCGATGACCTGCAATTCCCGGAAACCCAACGACAGGCGTCGCCGCATGCCGGTGTCGTGCACGAGGTCGCCATGCAGTTCGACCAGCAGGCTCGAATTCCCCTTTTCCAGCCATTTGAATTCCTGCAGATGGTAGGATTCGGCCTCGTTGCTGCCGAGCTCGAAGCCGCATGAAGCGATCGCCCGGTTTGCCCGTGCAAGGTTGGCCGGCTCTACGAGGATGTCGATGTCGGTGAACGGCCTGTCGGTGACGTGGCGATAGAGCTTTCCCGCAAAGACCGGGCCCTTGACGATCCGCGCCGGAATGCCCTCGGCGGCGAGCACCTTCATGATGCGGCCGCCATGGTAATTCAGCAGCATCGATTGGCCGGTGGCGATCGGCGCTTTCTGGCGCAGTTCGTGAAGTTTGCTCTGCACGTTCGCATCCGATGTCAGATGCGTGTTGCCACGTTCATGGAGCTTGCGCAGCATGATCGGCAGAACGCCATGAAACTCCGCGTTGTCGAGCAGTGCCGACAAAGCCTCTGCCGACAAATCGTCCTCGACTGCCGCGGCCTCCGGATCGGCGAAGCGCAGCAGCAGTTTTTCTTCGGCGGAGTTGAGGAATGGCAGCATCAGCCCCGGGCGCCAAGTGGACGGCCCAGGATGGTTGCAGAAAAGCGCTGTGGAAGCCAGCGCTACATGCCCCACCGCAGTGCTGCCGTGTGGACGGGCGCGTCCCACCAGCCGGTCATTTCATCGTCGAGCATGGTCAGCGTGACAGAGCAGCCGGCCATGTCGAGCGAGGTGACATAGGTGCCGACCAGCGAGCGGGCAATCGTCACGCCATGCCTCTCGAAGATACGACGCGCGCTGTTGTACATCAAGTAGAGCTCCATCAGCGGCGTGCCGCCGAAGCCGTTGACGAACAGCAGCGCCGGGCCTTCCGCCTTGTCACCGAGATCGCCCAGGATCGCGGCGCAGATTTCCTCGGCGATGGCGTCAGCGCTCTTCAACGTATCGCGCCGGCGGCCGGGTTCTCCATGGATGCCGACGCCAAACTCCATCTCGCCGTCGCCGATGTCGAAGGTCGGCTTGCCGGCCGCCGGCACCGTGCCGCTGGTCAGCGCCACGCCCATCGAGCGAGTGGCGGCATTGACCCGGTCGCCCAGCGCCTTCAACGCCGGCAACGCCATGCCTTGTTCGGACGCCGCGCCGACGATCTTTTCGACCACCAGCGTGCCGGCGACGCCGCGCCGGCCTGTCGTGTAGGATGAATTCTCGACGGCGACGTCGTCATTGGTCACCACCTGCAGGACGCCATCGGACATTTCCGCCGCCATGTCGAAGTTCATCACGTCGCCCTCATAGTTCTTGACGATGAACAGGCAACCGGCGCCGGTGTCGACTGCCTGCGCCGCCGCCAGCATCTGGTCGGGCGTTGGCGAGGTGAACACCTGGCCGGGGCAGGCGGCGTCCAGCATGCCATGGCCGACAAAGCCGCCATGCAGCGGCTCGTGGCCGGAACCGCCGCCGGAGATCAGCGCCACCTTGCCTGGCCGCAGGGTTCTGCGACGGATGAATTTATGCTCCTCGCCAAGTGCCAGGATATCGGCATGGGCGGCGACGAAACCGTCGAGGCTCTCGGTCAGCACCGTGTCCACCGAATTCATAAATTTCTTCATGGCGTCCTCCCAAACAGTCCGGCAAGAATGGTCAGCCGCCACCCTTGCCGGTGATGCTGGTGATCTTCTGGATGAAGTCGTTGACCGCCCTGTCGAGCGCGGCGTTCTGCTTGTCGTCGCCGAAATCCGGCACGACAAGCGAAACATGCCGCGTCTTGCGCATGCCTGCCGCGACCGACATTTTTCCCGGATGCGCCTGATGGTAGGCGGCGAGGAACTGATCGCGTTCGGCCGGGCTGAAATGGCAGACGGAGAAAATTGCCGGCAAATGTTTTGACGGAATCGGGATCGAATAGGTCGGACTGGAGATTTGCGTGACGAAGCTGCGGTGCTTGCCGAGCGCGTCGGCGAGACGCTGTCGCATGCCGGACGGCCGCTGGTCGATGACATGCGACAGGATCGTCTTGTAGGCGCGGATCGCTTCTTCGGAACCGGGTTCGGGCGTCTTGTCGACCATGCCTGCCACGCCTACACCGAAATGTCCGCGATGGCCGCCTTGGCCATGGCGAGTTGCGCCGGCGCCACGGAGAGATCGCGCAAGCCGGCCTCGAGCAGCGCCGGGATCGAGGCGGGATCGCCGCCGGCATCGCCGCACAGGCTGACGGGAATACCATTGTCCCGTCCGAAGGCGGCGACCGAGCCGATCAGCCGCAGCACCGCGGGATGCCTGACAGAATTGAGATGCGCGACCGCGGCATTGTCGCGCGCCGCCGCCATCACATATTGCGTCAAATCGTTGGAGCCGATCGAGAAGAAGGCCGCGCCGGCCAAGGCCTCCGGCGCGATGGCCACCGACGGCACTTCGACCATGATGCCGAGCGGCGGCATCCGCTGCCCTGTGCCGCGCGCGGCAAGGGTTGCCTGTTCGTCAGCGAACAAGGCGGCTGCGCGCTCATACTCCTCGGCCGTGGCGATCATCGGAAACATGACCCTGAGATTGCCGTGTGGCGCGGCGCGCAGCAATGCCCTGATCTGAACACGGAAGATATCGAGCCGCGCCAGCGACAGCCTGATCCCGCGCAGGCCGAGGAATGGGTTGCCTTCCTCGACGGTGAAGCCCGGCACCGGCTTGTCGCCGCCGGCATCGACGGTGCGGATCGTCACCGGCTTGTCGCCGGCCCATTCCAGCACCTTGCGATAGGCGCGATACTGGGTCTCCTCATCCGGCAACGTCTTGCCGAACAGGAATTCCGTGCGCATCAGCCCGACACCGTCGCAGGTCGCGATGTCGATTGCGTCGACATCGGATGGGTCGGCGATGTTGACCTGGACGCGCACCGCCGTGCCGGCTTTGGTCAGCGCCGGCCTTGCCAGAAAGGTCTGCGCCTTGCCCTGGCGGGCCGCGAAGGAAGAGGACGACTGCCGGAAAGAGCCAATCTCGGCCGGCGAGGGCACCAGCACGATATTGCCGTGCTCGGCGTCGAGCAGCGCCATGCCGGCCAGACCGGCGGGTGGTTCGCGTAGGCTCACGATCATCGGTACGCCGCGTGAGCGCGCCAGCATGGCGACATGGCTGGCGGTGCTGCCCGCCTTCAGCGCGATGCCGCCGCCGCTGCTCCAATCGGTTTCGAGAAAACGCGTCGGCGCGATGTCCTCGCCATAGAGAATGGCGCCGGCCGGGGCTGTGTTGCCACCGTCATCGGTCAGGGCATGCAGCACCTGGTCCCTGATATCGCGCAGGTCTCCGGCACGGGCGCGAAAATAATCCTGGTCGGAGGCTTCATAGCCGGCGATCTCGCCGTCGAGTGCCTGCCGCCAGGCCGCATCGGCGGTCCGTCCGGAATCGATCGACGCGAAAGCTGGTCCGCTCAGCGCATCGTCTTCCAGCATGGCGATGTGGAATTCGAGGATGCCGGCGGCGTCGCTGTCGGCGGTTCCGGCCATGGTCATGAGCCGGCTCACCGCCTTGCCGATCGCCGCCCTCAGTGACGCCTTCTCCTCCTCGGGAGTGGCTTTGCTGGTGTAGACTGCCGGCGGCCGGTCGAGCTCGAACAGCGGCCCCTCGGCATAGCCGGCCGAGGCCGGTACACCCTCAATCCGCATGGCCCGCATCCCCCGCGGGTCGATGCAGACGTGGGCCGGCCTCACGCCGACCGGACATGACCGGCACCCTCGTCGAAATCGCGCCGCACCAGTTCGACCAGCGCGTCGACGGCATTATTGGCGCCGTCGCCGCTGGCCCTGATGTGCAGCACCGTGCCCTTCGGCGCCTTGGCCGCCATCACCTTGACGATGCTCTTGGCGTCGAACCACGGCCCGTTGGCGGCAAGCGCTATTTCCACGTCGGCGGCAAAGGTCTTGGCGAGCTTGGTGAATTTCACCGAAGGACGCGCATGCAGGCCCACATCATGGGTGATCAGGACGGTCGCTTCGGCGGCTGCGGACATGTCTTTCAAAATTCCCGTTTACTCACGACGGCGACAATTCATGCGCCGTCGCAACCACTTCCCGAAGCGAGGCGCCGCCGGACGCCTCGGTCGCGGCCATCACCGCGCCTTCGACGATCGGCGCGTTGCAGACGATGATCTTCTGCGCGCGGGGTTCGCCGATCATCTCCACCGCCATTTCCGAGTTGGTCTCGGCGCCGCCGAGATCGACCAGTATGGCGACGCCGGCTTCCGACCAAGCCTTGTCGATGGCGCCCATGATCGCCTCGACATTGGTGCCGAGCCCGCCATGGCCGTTTCCGCCGCACCATGCAAGCGGCACTTCGTCGCCCACCATCTGGCGCACCATGTCGGCCGTGCCTTCCGCGACCAGCGGCGAATGCGACACGATCACGATCCCGACATTGCTCATGCGCTTTCCCCGATCGCTTGTCCCACCGTGCGCACCAGCAGCGCCGTCGAGCGCGCGCCGGGATCCATATGGCCGATCGAGCGGTCGCCGAGGAACGAGGCGCGGCCACGCTGAGCCTTCATCGGCACGGTCGCCTCGGCCGCAGCGTCGGCGATGTCGGCTATCTCGGCCGCGGTCTTGTCCCCGGTCAATGCGTCATGCACCGGCTGCAGCACATCGAGCATGGTTTTTTGGCCAACCTGCGACTTGCCGCGCGCCGCCACCGCTTCGATCGCCTTGCCGAAGGCAGCCGTCAGATTGGCGCGATCGGGCTCCGCCGAAATCTCCTTGCCGAGCGCCATGAACAATGTGCCGAACAACGGACCGGAAGCGCCGCCCACCGTCATCACCAGCTTGGTCCCGATCGCCTTCAAGGCCTCGGGCAGCGGCTTTGCCGCGAACGCATCCGCCTCGGCCCGCACGGCCTCGAACCCGCGCTTCATGTTCAGCCCATGGTCGCCATCGCCGATCGCCTGGTCGAGCGCAGTCAATTCCTCGGCGTGGGCAGCGATCGTATCCGCCGCGGCCGCGACCAGCCTGGCAAGGTTCAACATCGCCATGTCGCCCAGACTCCCGGTTGCCACCTTGCCGGCAGTAGCGAAAGAACGGTCATTCGGCAACGGGTGCATGGATCAGGCCGCGACAAGCAGCGTGGCGGCCGCCGCGAACACCTCGGCCACGGCATGGGCGCCGGGATCGGCCACGCCCTGCAACTGGCTGCCGACATAGGCCGACCGCCCGGCCTTCGCCTTCTCCATGGCGGCAGTCGCCTCGGCGCCGCGCCGGGCCGCCGCCGCCGCTTCTTCCAGCCCGTTGGCGTCGAGCGCTTTCAGGGCTGGCTCCAGGGCATCGACCATCGTGCGGTCGCCAAGCTGTGCGCCGCCATAAAAAGTCATTCGCTCGAGGCCGGCAAGCAGCGCCTTGGCCACATCAGCGCCGCCATCCAGAGCCTGCGCCGCCGCGGTGAAGAAGATCGACAGCAGCACCCCGCTGGAGCCGCCCATCGATGCGCTCAGGACGTCACCTATTGCCCCAAGGGTTGCCGCAGGCTCGGCAAGCGGCAGCGTATCGAGACGTTCGAGGATGCTGCGCGCGCCGGTCGCCACCGTCGAGCCGGTGTCGCCGTCGCCCGCCTTGGCGTCGAGCCCGTTCAACGTGGCTTCAAGCGAAATCAGCCTTTCGCAGACCGTGACGATCACGCGCCTGGTGCCGGCATCCTGGCTGGCCTTGTATGCAGCACTTTGTCCAGCTGCTTTCGCCATTGGCACGATGGCAGGCGCTGCGACCGGCTTGGCCGGCATCCAGGCATGCGGACCGACCGGCGCCAGCAAGGCTGTCTCACGCGCGGCGTCGAGCTGGATCAGCGACAGCGAGAAGCCGTTCATGTTGAGTGCCGTCATCAGCGGGCCGGGCCCGACGGTCAGTTTGACCGCCTTGCCGAGCGGCGAGGCAAGCACTGCATTGGCGATAACAGACATTTCGAGCGGCGGCACGGAGCCGAGATTGTTGATCAGCAAGGCATAGGCGGCCTTCGGATCGAGCCGCACCGCCAGGCGCTCCGCCATGATCGCCACCAGCCTGTCGGCGCTTTGCACCGCGATGCGCTCGACGCCCGGCTCGCCATGGATGCCGAGGCCGAGCTCGCCATCATCGGCCCCGAACCTGTCTTCGTGAGGCTGGCCCGGGATGGAGCAGGAGGACAGCGACATGCCGAGCGAGACGATGTCCTTCGCCGCTGCCCGCGCCGCTGTCGCGATATCGGCCAGGTCGTGGCCGATATCCGACAGGTGTCCCGCGATCTTGTGCACGAACAAGGTGCCGGCAACACCGCGCGGCTGGGCGATGTCGGGCAATGCGATGTCGTCGGCGACGATCACCATCTCGACGCGAAAGCCTTCGGCGCGCGCCTTCTCGGCGGCCAGGCCGAAATTGAGACGGTCGCCGGTGTAGTTCTTGACGATCAGCAGGCAGCCAGCCGGTCCGGTGACTGTGCGGATGGCCGCCAGCACCGCCTCGACGCTCGGTGAGGCGAAGATCTCGCCGGAGACCGCCGCCGTCAGCATGCCCTTGCCGACAAAGCCCGCATGCGAAGGCTCGTGCCCGGCGCCGCCGCCGGAAACGACGCCGACCTTCGACTTGTCCCAGTCGGCGCGCAGCACGACCTTGAGCTCGGGATAGCCGTCGAGGCGCGCCAGTTCGCCTGAGCCGATGGTCCGCAACAGGCCATCCAGCGCCTCGGTGACGATCGTTTCCCTGCGGTTGAAAAAGTGCTTCATCGAATTCGTCCCGTATTCGCAATCGTCAATCAGAAGCCGGCATTATCCTTTGGGGAAAACACCGAAAACCGTTCACATCAGTCGTTGTCCGTCGGCGCCGAAATAGAGCGGCGAGCGGTAGCGGATCACCACTCTGTCGCCTTGCGCCAGATCCGTGTCCGGGTCGGTCAGCGTCACCAGTTTCTTCGGGCCGACCGTCACATGCAGGTGGTTCTGGTCGCCGAGATGCTCGACCCAGTCGACGACGCCGTCGGCATGGCCATTCATGGCTTTTTCGATCGTCAAATGTTCGGTGCGCGCGCCGATCGTCCTGGTGCCGGCCGGCGCGCCGCCATCGGGCAGCAGCCCCGTCGGCAGCAGATTGATCGCCGGCTGGCCGAGCCTTGCCGCGACATGCAGGTTCGCCGGCTCGGAATAGATCGTTCTCGGCGACCCGATCTGCACCAGCACGCCGTCCGCAAGGATGCCGATGCGGTCGGCCATCGTCATCGCCTCGATCTGGTCATGCGTGACGTAGAGCATGGTGGCGCCAAGTTCGGACTGGATGCGCTTCAGCTCGAGCCTGAGATCCGCGCGCAGCTTGGCGTCGAGCGACGACAGCGGCTCGTCCATCAGATAGATGGCGGGCTTGCGCACCAGCGCGCGGCCGATGGCGACGCGCTGCATTTCGCCGCCCGACAGCTTGGTCGAGCGGTTGGCGAGCTTGTGATGGATGCGCACCATCTTCGCCACCTCCTCGACCCGGCGGCGGATCTGGTCCTCCGGTATTTTCCGGGCCGGCGAGCGCAGCGGAAAGGCGAGATTGTCGAACACCGACAGATGCGGATAGAGCGAGTATTGCTGGAACACGAAGGCGGTGTCGCGCTCGGCCGGCGACAGCGTCGTCGCATTGTGGCCGCCGATTTCGATCGTGCCGCTATCCGGCCGCTCCAGCCCGGCGATCAGGCGCAGCGTCGTCGTCTTGCCGGCCCCCGTCGGCCCAAGCAGCACGACGAATTCGCCGTCTTCTATGTGCAGGTCCAGACCGTCGACGGCGACATGCTCGCCAAAGCTCTTGGTCACGTTCTTGATATGGACGTCAGCCATGCTGCGCTCTCCCTTGAGAGGCGGTATCGTGAACAGCGGTTCTCACCGCGCGGCCCGATCCCTTGTCGAACAGCGACAGCCGCGCGCTGTTCAACGTAAGGCCGACATGATCGCCGGCGTTGAGCCGGATTTCGGCCGGCACCCGCGCCTTGATAATGCCGTCCGCCGTTTCCACCGCGACGATCTGCGTCGTGCCGAGATATTCGGTGCCGTAGATGGCGCCGCGAAGCTTCGAGGCGTCGTCGAAGCGGATATGCTCAGGCCGGATGCCAAGCGCCATATCGGCCGGCGCGATGTCCTCGCGCACCTCGGGCACCGCGACTTTCGCGCCCTGGACGACGATCTCCTTCGCGCCCTTGGTCAGCCCGCCACCGAAGCCGAGGAAATTCATCGGCGGCGAACCTATGAAGTCGGCGACGAACATCGTCGCCGGGCGATCGTAGATTTCGCGAGGTGTTCCGAACTGTTCGATGACGCCGTGGTTCATCACAGCGATCTTGTCGGCCATCGACATCGCTTCCATCTGGTCGTGCGTGACATAGACCGTGGTGGCGTGGATGCGGTTGTGCAGCTCGCGCAGCTCATGAACCATCAGATCGCGGAATTCGGTATCGAGCGTGCCGAGCGGTTCATCCATTAGGAAGCATTTCGGACGCCGCACGATGGCGCGGCCGAGCGCCACGCGCTGGCGGTCGCCGCCGGCAAGGCCCGAGACGGATTTGTTGAGCAGATGATCAATGCGCAGGAGTTTTGCCGTTTCCTCGACCCGGGTTCGGATTTCGGCCGCCGGCATGCCTTGCGCCAGGAGCGGAAAGCCGATGTTCTTGCGCACATTCATGTGTGGGTAGAGCGCGAACAGCTGGAACACGAAGGCGATGTCGCGCTCGCGGGCCCGCAGCATGGTGACGTCGTCGCCGCCGAGCAGGATCTCGCCGCCGGTCGGCAGTTCGAGCCCGGCGATCATGCGCAAGGTCGTCGTCTTGCCGCAGCCCGACGGCCCAAGCATGACGAAGAACTCGCCATCCTCCACGACGAAGTTGGAATCCTGTACGGCGACGAAATCGCCGAAGGCCTTTCTCAAATGTTGGACGCGGATTTCGGCCATGATTATTCCGGGAACTTCGAGACGATGATGAACATCACGGTGCCGGCGAGCATGGTGATGAAGGAATAGGTGTAGAGCGACAGCGCGAAGGGCTGGAACAGCATCAGGAAGCCGATGGCGATCAGCGCCGTGGCGATGTTTTCCATCAGGCCGCGCCTGGCCCAACGGGGCCATGATGTTTTCCTGGAGATGGCGGGGCGCGTCATGCGTAGCCTTCCTTTTCCACATCCAAAGGGAGAGATGGTTGCCAGGTGGTTCCCCCACTCCGTCGCTGCTTCGCAGCGCCACCTCTCCCCC